>PALY01000015.1 GCA_002707085.1 Deltaproteobacteria bacterium | reverse complement strand
GATGCGGTTCAAGAAATCTTGGACGATATGGTGCGTCCTGCCCTTCAGGGTGATGGCGGAGATATTTCCTTGATTAAGATTGAGGAACAGAACATTTACGTTCGCTTGGTGGGCGCTTGCAATACATGTCCAAGCGCAGTCATGACCATGAAAATGGGTGTTGAAGCGCTGTTACGAGAGGAGTTTCCAAGCATGAAGGAACTGATTCAAGTAGACCCAGGAATCGTTGCCTGAATGAACTTCACGGTTTGTATGTCTGGATTTCAGTTGGTCTGGTCCCGCCAGAAAACTGGAATGGGCTGTAGCTTCACCCACCCTTGCTTGATCCATTGGTCAACGGGGTCGTGAATACTGACTTTGCCAACATATAATTTCTTTATGTCTCCTCCATTGTCGAGCCACTCACGGACAGCATTCCGGCCGGATAGATAAACGCTGTCTTTTGCGTACACGCCTGGGAGTTCAGGGTGGGCAAGGCCTCGCTTTACTCTCAGACATATTCCCCACGCCAAACCGCTCCCCACCTCTTGGCAAAGTGTGTCGTAGAGTTCTCGAAAGCCCATACTTTTGGCTAGCGCTATGGCTTTCACGACGATGGATTGGCGTTGGAGTACACCTGGACTTTCGGTGCCGGATGTCTCTTCAGCGACCATGGCTAATCCTTCTTCCGTTGCAAGAGAGCCGGGTAGTCCGGTTGAAAAGCAGTGCAGTATTTGCTGTTGTCCGTTGGTTGCACGCCATGCGTGGACATCAATTTCATGAACGATCAGCCGTTGGAGGTCGCGCTTTCGGAAGCGTGCTTTCGGGTTGATGCGAATGACGTGTTTTGCACTATCCACCAGGACTCGAGCAGACATCACAGAGTCGGGCACGATGTTCCAATCATTCATTCCCCGGGCTGAAAAAGCTGTTTCGAAACATGCGATCATTTTTGTGGCGGGGGAAACTAAAGGCTGTGTGGGGCTGGCTTTTGGATATGTTTTCTCCAAAAGCTCCTTTGTNGGATACCANCCNGCCTTTTCATTCATGTCATCAAATGAGGCTGCAGTCCTGGTTTTCAGGGCTACAATCAGTCGCCGGATGCTGTTCATNCATTCGCCNACGATTTCACCGGCCGGGTGATCGCGCGGAGGTTCGGCTTCATCCAGCGTTCTCAATAGGTCATCTGCTTGGTGTAAAGGATGGTACACAAAGGGTGGAGATGCGGCACCGCTACTAAAAATCTGTCGCGCTTCTTGTACATTGGTCGGATTTAAGTGGCGGGAGAAAGATACTCCCTCTAGGATCCGATGTAGTGTTTGGTCGGCGTGGCGTATGGGCTTAGGAATTTTCACGGCCTGAACGTAGCACTCTCTGGNCTGGTATTGGACAATGGATCTCTCTCTTGAAGCGGTAGCAAATCTCGANTCGCAACAATTGCGGCTGCTGTTGCCCCAATGGTTGACCGGTTTCTTGGAGGTTTCAGATGACTTAAANTCACGTTCGGCCTCTGCCGTCGAGGTGGCNCTTGAGCGTTTTGATGATGCGCAATTGGAGGGGTCGGTCCAACGACTATTATCGGTTGGAAATGAATACCGTTTGTACCGGGCCGATCCGTTGGCAACAGCATTGACCCGATCGTTCATGAATGTGATTTCTGAAGGTTCGACTTTGGTTGGTTTGGATAGACTCCGCCATGCCCGTTCTGAAGGCCCCGTTCTGTTGATTTCTAATCATTTGGCCTACTGCGATACTCAATTGAAGGACACANTGTTTGCGAATGCCGAAGCGGAGGACATTGCTTCTTCGATAATTGTAGTGNCGGGTCCAAAGGTGTACGAGACGGCTTTTCGCCGNATGGCATCANTGGGGTTGTCTACGCTNAAGACGGCCCAGTCTTCNGTCATTTCACANAANGATGCNGATTTAAGTCAGCGAGAGGTNGCCGCCATTGCACTGGAAACGGTTCATNTNGCGCATGAACGGATGCGGGCCGGTGATTTGGTGCTGCTGTATGGAGANGGGTCCCGAAGTCGCACGCGNCANCTACAGCCATTCATCAAAGCCATCCGGAAGTATGCGAATTTACCAGGGTGCCACGTAGTTCCTATGGCCATTTCAGGCTCTCAGGAAATGATGCCATTGAATCAAACTCAAATGTACGCNANTCCNGTANAANTACGGATTGGGGACCCTGTGANAGTGGATGANGTGGGTCGNTCGGAAGCNATNGTNNTGGCTTGGAAGCAAATCGCCGCCATGCTTCCTGCAGTTCACCGCCCAGCACCCACAACNCCAGCGGTNAGCTGACGCACCNAATCCATANAGGTCGTAAGCCTTGTTTTTTTAAGTTTAAGGAATACTTTTGTAACAGATGGTTTTTATTTGCGAAAAGAACCACGGTAGTCATATTTTTTTTTCGGTTGCTTGTAAGCAATCCACCTTTTTTGTCGTTCTTCGTATAGGATTCGTCCTTCCTAGTGCAGCAACAATCCTGTAGGCCGCACTGGGCAACACCCATCATGTATGTTTGGAGATTTAAGTATGTTCATGAAAATCGCACTCGCTGGACTTCTGTCGTTTAGCACCGCCATCATCGGATGTGGTGGTGGAGAAGAAGAGGCTGCACCAGAGACCAAGTCTGCTGCAAAGAAGCCAAGTCCTGAAAAGCAGAAAGCATCGAAGGCTGCTTCTCCTAAGGTCGCCAAGAGCGCAAAGGCAGCCAAGTAATATTCACACTGCTTTTAAACTGTGTTGAATCAAAAACTCTCACCACTTGTGGTGGGAGTTTTTTTGAATCTGGGTGACCTTTTTGTTGGACGAAAGTCTTGTTCTGTTTCGATATGAAGCGTGTCCACATTCACGTTTGCGGGCCGCAATGTGCGAGGAGCCAGTGAAGCGAATGCACATGTGTTTCATCGGTAATGTTACGGTCTCACAGTAATGAAGTCCCGCGGTCCGATTCAGAAACGAAAAATCGTCTTTTCGACGGTGGCCACTTTGCTGTTCTTGGTGGTCTTGGAATTTGGGTTTTCGTTGTTTGTGGGGCTGACTTCTTCTCGTTTGAGCGGCATGATCGAAGATTACCGGACACGGTGGTACGGTGAGACAGCGGAGTCATTGCTGTACCGACCGCATCCATACACAGGATATGTCCATCAGCAGGACCTTAATATCAATCGTCACGGGTTTTGGGGCATTGACCTCCCTCTCGAAAAGCCGGAGGGTATGATTCGGGTTGCAGCATTCGGTGGTTCGACGACTGAAGGGCCGCTGGCTTGGCCTCGACAACTGGAAGTTCGCTTGAATCGACGCTGTGATGGTGTCTGTGTTCAAGTACAGAATTTTGGGATGGGCGGATGGACCAGTGCAGATGCTGTGCCCGCAATGGCTTTGATTGCATCGAGCTACTCGCCTGACTTCGTTATCGTTCACTTTGCCAATAATGATCTGGAGCCCATGCGCTACGCGAATCCGGCGGTTGATTACACACATTATCGCCGCAGCATGGACGTAAACGAAGATGTTCCCGGTGAGCCACGCCTCCGAAAGCGATGGTTCGATCATGTAGATGCTTTGGCGGTGGGTGTTTCCGATCTTTATGTGTACGCCAAGCTGTGGGGGGCAGGTTCGATACCGACGCGTGCAAATCTACATCGGCTCACCGCATGGCCGTTCGAAACACTGTCGCAGCCTTCTGCTCTTGGGATCGCGATTTTTGAGCGAAATCTTGTTTCGATAGCTGCGCTCGCGGAAGCGAGTGGAGCTACGATGGTGTTGACCAACATGCCCATGTTGACTGAAGAACGAGTGGGTGTGGCGCAGTCACCCCCTGAACACTTGCAGCTATTGAGTGAACAGAATGAGCGCCTCCGTCAATTGGCTACGAAACACGGGTGGGCGTTTGCGGATCTTGAAAAGCTAAGCGCAGAATTGACGCCACACTTTGAGGACGCAATCCATGTGACTGTGGATGGTGAGCGAATCAAAGCACGGGGTATCGAAGAAGCGATGGAAGCCAGCGGGTTGCTGGCGAACACCGTAGATAAAGGGCAAGCTGAACCCGCTATGCCCGCTCAATAACGGCATTGACTGCGGCTGTGATGCCGAGCGCGATTTGGTCGATCGAGGCATCAAGCATGTAGGCAGGGGCCGTGACCACTTTGTTCGTTTCATCAATGTGGCACTCATCCACAGTGTGTGTCACGTGAGAAGCACCCATCGCGGTCAACGCGTCGATTGTGCCTTGGTCGGATCCGATGGTGACCGCTACAGAGCCGAGCGCTTTGACGACCACGGCTGGAGAAATACAGACCGCACCAATCGGTTTTCCTGCACTGTGAAAGCCACTCAATACGGTCGCTACCTCATCATCAATACTGCAGTCCGCTCCTTCAGTGGCGAAAGTACACAGGTTTTTCGCAGCACCGAAGCCTCCTGGAAGAAAAACGGCATCGTAGTCGCTGATCTCGACATTGCTTAAGTCCAGAATATTGCCTCGTGAAATGCGGGCGGATTCGACCATTACATTCCGGTTCTCGTCCATCACATCCCCGGTCGCATGGTTGATGACATGCATCTGATTTTTGTTTGGGGCTGCACAGGTAACGGTTGCACCAGCCTGTGCGAGTACCAGCAATGAGATCACGGCTTCATGAATCTCAGAACCGTCATACACGCCGCAACCAGAGAGAATCACAAGGACATTTTTGGACATATGGTGCTCCTGTACGGATGATTGATTTGAAAGGTCCGTCACTTGTTCTCATAGCGATGCAGAGACAGAGGATCCAATCGCGAAGTTCAGGTGTTACAGAACAGGCATTGAGAGGCATCTATGAAACCACCAACTCAGGGACATGCGCTCATCCTGGCCGCAGGGATGGGTACGCGAATGAAGTCTTCACTATCGAAGGTTCTGCATCCGTTGGTGGGTCGCACCATGGTGGGACATGTTGTGGCCTCTGCAAAAGCGGTAGGGCTTCAGCCGGTGGTGGTGGTTCATCATCAAGAGGATGCCGTCCGGGCTGCGCTGGCTGAATCCGGAGCCATGTTCGTACGGCAGGAGCATACCCGAGGGACCGGTGATGCTGTTGCCAGTACACTTTCCGTGCTGCCCAAAGAAGGTACAGTTGTGGTGATGGCTGGGGATGCTCCGTTGTTGCGCCCAAGCACCATCGAGAAGTTGCTGCAGTGTCATGGTGATGCAGCCGTGACTGTTCTCACAGTCTGTTTGGATGATGGCGCCCATTATGGCCGCTTAGAACGGGATGGTGAAGGCGCTGCGCTCCGCATAGTGGAAGCGAGAGAGGCAAGCCCCGAACAACTTGCACTGACCGAAATCAACACCGGTCTGTATTGTTTTGATGTTGCTTGGCTCAGGGAAGTGCTCCCCACACTTCAGCCCCACGCTCACAAAGACGAAATCTATTTGACGGACACCATAGAGATTGCGGCACAGCAGGGTCGTGTACGTGTGGTCATACATGACGATTTTTCTGAAGTTCAGGGCGTCAATGATCGCTGGGAGCTTTCCGGCGCTCGACAGGTTTTACAACGAAGAATCATCGAAGGGCATGCCCGAGCCGGTGTAGATTTTATCGCCCCGCACACCAACGTTGTCGGTGTGGATGTGGTTGTCGGACAGGATGTTTCTATTGGTTTGGGGTCTGTCCTTGAAGGCACCACAAAGATTGGGGCGGGTACTCAAGTGGGACCGCACTGTCATGTCATCAATACCGTCATCGGTACGTGTGTGAATTTGCACTCCCACAGTGTCTGTGAAGATGCAAAGATCGAAGATGGCTCGAGTGTTGGACCCTTTGCGCGTTTGCGTCCCATGGCTCATGTCGGAACGGGTGCCAAGGTCGGAAATTTCGTGGAGATGAAAAAAGCGACCTTGGGTGCTGGTGCCAAGATCAATCATCTCTCCTATGTTGGTGATGCAGTGATTGGTGAGTCTGCCAATGTTGGCGCGGGAACGATTACCTGCAATTACGATGGGTTCTCCAAACACAAGACCACCATTGGTGCCGGCGCCTTTATTGGCTCCAACACCGCGCTTGTTGCTCCAGTAAGTGTGGGGCAAGGAGCCATCGTGGGCGCAGGTTCTGTGATCACCAAAGATGTTCCACAAGATGCGGTTTCAGTCGCGCGAGGAAAACAGATTGATCGTCTGGATGCCGCGGCACGGTTTCGTTCAAGGAAGAAGTCGTGATGGTGCGTCCCCAAGCATGCCTAGAGGGCATGAACGATGAACAACGCACAGCGGTAGAGACCATCGATGGTCCTCTACTTATCTTGGCTGGGGCCGGTTCAGGCAAGACTCGAGTGTTGACGCGACGGGTCGCCTACATGCTCGCCAAAGGCGTTCCGGCATGGCAGATCTTGGCGGTTACATTTACCAACAAAGCTGCAGGTGAGATGCGCGCCAGGGTGCGGGAGCTATCTGGACCGGATGCCGACCGTGTGTTGGTGAGCACTTTTCATTCCGCCTGTGTGCGCTTTCTCCGCCAAGACATCGAGTCCATTGGCTACAAGCGGAACTTTACGATTTATGACTCTGATGATCAGTCCCGTTTATTGAAGAACTTGGCCAAAGAAGCCAATCTTGACATCAAGGCATATCCAATCTCGAAACTTCGTTCAGGCATTGATCAAGCCAAGGTTCGGATGCAGGATGCGGCCACTTTTGCCGCTTCTCGACAGTCCAGTCCAGGGGATCCTTTACCCAAAATTTATCGTGGATACGAAGAGCATCTTAAAGTCGCAAATGCGGTGGACTTCAATGACCTTTTGAACCTGACCGTCAAGATGCTTCAAGAGCATCCGGACATTCGTGAGCGGTACCAAGATCGCTTTCGATACGTCATGGTGGATGAGTACCAAGATACCAACCGCGCCCAGTATTTATTGGTGAAGCTGTTGGCGGGGGAGCATCGCAATCTGGCTGTTGTGGGTGATGATGACCAGAGTATCTATGCGTTTCGTGGTGCCGACATCCGCAACATTCTGGATTTTGAAAGGGACTTCCCCGAGGTGAAGACAGTGCGGCTGGAGCGGAATTATCGCTCGACACAAAACATCTTGAAGGCTGCTCATGGGGTTGTATCCAACAACCGCGGCCGAATGGATAAAGAACTGTGGACAGACATCGGTAGCGGTGACCAGCTGCAGATGATCATTGCTCAAGATGACATGGAAGAAGCAAATCGAGTCTTGCGAGAGATTCAGAAGCTTCGCGGTGAAGGCCGGCGGTGTGCTGACTTTGCGATCATCTACCGAACGAATGCGGCTTCTCGACCATTTGAGCAGGCTTTGGTTCGCGCCCGGATTCCCCATGTCTTGGTTGGGGCACGCAAGTTCTATGAACGTCGCGAGATTCGCGACATGTTGGCCTATCTGAAGTTGGTTTTGAACCCGACCGACAACATGGCGTTTTTGCGTGTCATCAACGTGCCGGCTCGAGGGCTGGGTGCCAAGGCCATTCGAGACATTCAGGATATCGCCAATTCAGAGGGGATACCGTACCTTGCAGCCGCACAGAGGTGGGGTGCGGGTAAGGGCCGTGGTCGCAAGGGCGCCAAGGAGTTTTGTGGACTTATCGATAAAGCCCGCGAACAGGTTCTGACCTTGCTTCCTGGTGAATTGGTTGGATTTGTCGCTGAAGAGTCAGGCTATGCGCCGAGACTTCGCACCGAAGAAACACCGGAAGCACAGGGGCGATTGGAAAACATTCAAGAGTTGGTCCGAGCCGTCGACGAAGACGCGGTCAGCTCAGAAGACTTACACCCGATCGACCGCTTGCAGGCATTCATCGATCGCGCCAGTTTGACGGGTCAGGATTCCGATCTTCCCGACGATATTGTGGACGAGGGCCAAGTGACCTTGTTGACTGCGCATTTGGCCAAAGGGTTGGAATACCCGGTTGTGTTCTGCGTGGGCATGGTCGAAGGAGGCTTTCCTCATCACCGGTCGCGTGAACGCGAAGAAGACTTAGAGGAAGAACGGCGGTTGGTGTATGTGGCGTTCACACGGGCGATGGAACGCCTGTATCTGACGCGTTCCAGACGGCGGCTGGTTTTCGGAAGGGGCTTTCAACCTGCGGAACCGTCACGGTTTCTTGATGAAATTCCCGATGAAGTATTGGGCGGAGACAAGGCTCCCGAACGTCCGGCATGGGCGCGCGCCTTTTCGAATCCTCCGTCTTCGGGATTTTCCACATCGCAGTTTTCAGGAAGTGCCAGCCGGAGTCCGTCGCGTCCAACACCTGCTGAGCGTCCTGCAGATCTGCGTACCTTTGCGCCAGAAGATCCCGCAGAGTTTCAGCCCGGGACACGTGTGATGCACCCCACCTTTGGTCTGGGTGCGATCCTAAAAGTGGACGGAATCAATCAGAATCTGAAGTTACAAATTCGCTTCGATCGGCATGGTACCAAGTCCCTCTATGTACGCTTTGCCAAACTTGAAGTGGTGTTGCCATGAGGCCTCGCACGCACGCGCGCGTTGCGAGTAGACCATCGAGGGTGGTAGCTTGATGCTTCATTCGATGGAGGAGGACAAACCTTTCCTATGGTGGTGACCTGCGACCATTGTGGCGCCCGATACCGACTTCCTGAAGACAGGATTGAGGGTCGTGGAGCGAGGATCACGTGCCCGACGTGTCGGCACGTGTTTGTCGTTTATCGCCAAGAAAAAGGGGAAGTCGCCACCAAGGCGGTCGATGACGAACCCATTCCAGATGTCCATGAACTGGACTTTAAGTCCGTTGGTATTTCTGGATGGAAGGTCAAAGTGGCCATTGGCCTTGTGTATGACTTTTCGGATTACAAGACACTCCGTAAGTACTTGAATGAAGGGCGAGTCACGCCGACAGACAACCTGAGCCACAACGGTACTGATTGGGTCGAAATTAGTGGTATTGCTGATTTGCAACAGCATTTCGTTGACGTATACCTGGCGGCCAGAAACAAACAAAAGGTGGATGCTAAGGCCGCTGTAGCAGCAGAAAATGCGGCTCGTGAGGCCATTGATGCGGACGCGATAGCGGATGAGCTTCTCAGTGCGGTGTCTTCTTCGGGGACTCCCGATGTTGAGGAGAATGTGTCGGAAAGCGGTGATGTAGATTCAGGCCCAGAGGGTTCCGAGCCTGACGCCAACGACATCGCCGATGATCTTTTGGCTGCGGTAGAAGCTGCCGCTGCCGCGGAAGATGGGGATGACTCCTCCATTGATTTGGACATGGATTCGCTTCTTGAAGAGGCGAGCAAGGAAGTAGAGGCCAAGAAAGCTCCACCTGCAGCACGTCGAGGTAAAGAACAGGCTGCGGTTCAGGCGGTCGCAAAGACGGGTAGTGAGGAAGACGCGGGACATCAGTTCGTTGATCCTTTTGAAGCCCTCAAGCAGCAGCGACAAGCCCGCGGGGGCTCCAAGGGACGTCGCAAGGGTTCGTCGAAGAAGGCGGCCAAAGCTGCCGCAGAAAAGAAAGAGAAGGACAAGAAGATCATCATCCTCGGCTTGTTGGCTGCGGTGGCTGCAGTGGTGGTATTTGTGTCACTGCAGGAGGAACCGGCTCCAGCGCCCAGTCCTGCTGCGGTAAAGCAGAAGCAGGCAGATATGGACAAGGCCACGCTTGCGAAACGCAAGGAAGAGGCTCGAGCCAAAATGAAGGCCAAGCTGAACAAGGCGCTCCAAGATGTAGAAGTCGAAGAAATCGAGTTTTATGAAACCCAGGACGAACAACTGATCGTCAAAGTACCTGAACACATCAAGAATGCAGGGAAAGTTGTTCCTGGTGGCGTTGGTTCAGATATGGTGGGTGTACCGAAAAATCCCGACGGCACAGTCCGTGATAAAACGGCGCAAGACCATGTGTCTGCAGGTGATATGTCGGCGCGTGCGGGGCAGTGGGACCAGGCAGTGGCCTCCTTTGAGAAGGCGATAGCGATGGAACCAGGAAACCCCAATATTCGGGCTCGCTACGGCCGCGTGCTGTATCAACAAGGCAACCTCGGCGAGGCCGAAGCACAGCTTCGTCAGGCCTTGTCAGAAGGCTCCATTCCAGCACATAAATACCTTGGCCATATGGCCAAAGAACAAGGCGATATTTCTGGGGCGAATTCGCACTATCAGGCTTATCTTCGTAGCAACCCTGCAGATGCAAGGGCGATACAAGCGCTTGTCAATCAGATGAGTCCCTGAATCCACTCAACTTCCTCTCCAATTTATCTACCTACCCTCTTGACTCCGAGAAAATCCCGTGCAGATCGTCTGCGACCAGTGTCATGCCCAATACGAAGTGGATCCACCCGCTGCACCTTTTGTCCGGGACCAAGATTTGGTTTTCAGGTGTACAGCTTGTGGAAATTCGATTCTAGTGAAGCCAGGAGGGGAAACCTCGCCTGAGATCGAGTCGCCAGCAGAACCGGAACAAGCTGAATCAGCGCCACAAGAGACCCGAAGTATTTTGCTCCGACAAGAGGGTAAAACCTACCATGTGAAGGATCAGGCCACCCTTCAACGCTGGATTGTAGAACGGCGTGTGGTTCGAGAAGATGAAATCTCAATGGGCGGTCAGGACTGGAAACGGGTGGGGGATTTTGAGGGCTTTCACGTTTTCTTTGACTTGATAGAACGGGCGGACCGTGGGACGGAAGAGTCGGGCAGTAGCGTCAGTAAAGTGGACCTGTTTGCGGCCCCTCCCACGGATGTGATTCCCGAGTCTCCGGCGGCCTCATCGGCCAGCGTGCAGCGCCCCATCAAGTTGGCTGTGGAGGCCCTGCCTGAAGAAGAACCAGTCACTTTGTTGGCGGACAATTCGTCCTATGGCCCCGATGAACCCACGATGGATATGGACTTTGAAGAGGAGGACTTCTTTTCGGAGGAACATACAGTATTGGATGCGGGGTCTTCCAATGCATCGACCACGCTTATGTCGGGGGCTGATGATGACTTTGGCCCTGAATTTGAGTGGGCCGCCAGTAGACGGAAAAGGGTTCTCGTGTGGTGGGCCTTATGTTTTAGCGCCCTGGGTGGAACCGGCTGGTTGGCCCTGAATTATCTAAATCAACGGGATGCAGCACAGGATGCTGCCAAAGTTGTGGAGGTGGCTCCTGTAGAGGCAGAAGCGCCAGCAACACCAGCCGTTAAGAACACTGAAGGCACAGACTCAGGTGTGGCTCCGGAGCCTTCTGGAGAGGATGCTGGAGCGACTCCTGTTGATGAGCCGCCTTCAACGAAGCCTGCGGCGGAGGCGGCTACGCCAAAGCCTGCACCGAAGACCACGCCTTCGGCTGCAAAGGAAGGAAAGCGAAAAACGGCCAAAGCAGCCAAAGCAGCCAAAGCAGCACCGGCTAAGCCAGAACGAACACGTTCTTCTGGCAATGCGAAAGCTGAAACTGATCGAGGCTGGGCGTACGCGGATCGAAAAGATTGGGCGCAAGCACGTACCCATTTCAACAATGCGGTCAAAGCCAGCCCTAACCATACAGATGCACGGTTTGGTTTGGCGTACGTCAATGAAAACCAGGGGCGTGTAGAAGAGGCAGTTCGTCAGTATTGTCGACTTAAAGGCACGGCTACCGGTGACGTGAAGATGGAGGCCTCAGGTCGACTTCGCGCTTTGGGACGAGAATGTCGGTGACCGAAAAACCCCATATTCGTGTCGTTGCGGGTCGTATCGAACGGGATGGCTGCTATTTGATTACCCAGCGTATGCCTCATGCGGTTTTACCACTGTTGTGGGAGTTTCCAGGTGGAAGAGTAGAGGCTGGAGAGTCAGATGCGGATGCATTGGCAAGAGAGCTGTTGGAGAACTTAAATGTACGTTCAACGGTGGATGGTCTTTCGATGCACGTAGAGCATGAGTATGAACGCTATTTTTTGGATTTGATGGTATATCGAGTCGACATATTGGATGAACCAAAAGCTGTTTTGGTGAACGATTTCCGTTGGGTCGCTCCCGAAGAGTTTGGGGATTATCCTTTCCCGGGTGCGGACCAACAAACCGTAGAAGCTTTATTGGGTGAGTAGACCCAAAACCTACCCTTGAGATAGGGTGTGAATGTAGAGGAGACACCATGATTGCAATCACTACGCTATTGCTCTTTGTTTCAGGCCCCGCTGCCGCAGATGACCACGAAGATTGCTTGGACTGGGGTAAGATCAGTCAGTCGCTCGACGAGGATGGAGAGGAACTCGATTCGAATGTTTCCATCACAGTGGGTGAGGGTGTTTCTTTTGAGATGAATATTCTGGATGCCAGTTGTGGCGATGTCGATGAGTGTGAGTGGTCGACCTACAGAGACACGCTCGGTGACGCCTTGTCTGACTGCGATGGCAACCTTGAATCAAGCGGAAGTCCTGTGTGCTATCTCCCGCCAACATCATTGGATGACTGCCAACAGGTAACTCAACAGGTCACTGTGGTTTGTCCGCAGACGGATGGTACAGGAACAGTTTCCAGCGATATTGTGTTCACGTTGCGAGATGTGAGTCCAGAATGTGTCACCAATGCTTCAGTGTCCGGTGGAGGATGCATTAGCCCTCAAGGCAATTCTCAAGTCGCTTGGTTGTTGTTTCCACTCATCGGTATTGGTGGTTTGGTTCGACGACGGGAGTAGTGCTTAGGGGTCACTTCCTCAGAACTGTCGATTGGCATTCATGGGGATTTGGCTTCGAATTCGGGCGGTTTGTTCCGGTTTCATTTCGGCCAAGCAGAATCCTTCGCCGTCCCCACATTCAGCCACGACTGTGCCCCACGGATCGATGATTAAGGAGTGCCCGTATGACATTCGCAGGCCTTCATCATCGTGAGGTCCCCATTGGCCCGGTGCGATGACCCAAGCCTGATTTTCGATTGCTCGAGCCCGTAAGAGTGCATGCCAATGGTCCTTTCCGGTCATCAATGTGAAAGCCGATGGGACCGTAAGGAGCGTCGCTCCTTGATCACAGAGTGATTTGTAGACTTCTGGAAACCGAAGATCGAAGCAGATGCTCAAACCCACTTTTCCGACGGATGTGTCTGCCACCACCAAAGAGTCTCCTCGTCCGGTGGTATCGCTTTCTCGAAAGCATACGCCACCGCTGGCTGAAAGGTCCACATCGAAGAGATGGGTCTTTCTGTACGAGGCAAGCAGGGTGCCGTCAGGTCCAAACAGCAGCGATGTGTTGTACGCCCGTTGATCATCGCAGCGTTCGGCCACTGACCCCACCAATAAAGTGATCTGGAGTTCTGCAGCCAATCTGGCCAAGCGTTGGTGTGTGGGACCATCCACGGGTTCAGCCAGTCGAATTTTCCGGTCATGTGGACCCAGGTAGGTGGTCGCCTCTGGGGTAGCAACGAAAACCGCTCCGCTGGCCGCGGCTTTACGAACCAGTGACTCTGTCGTTGACAGGTTCCGCTCGATATCTGAAGACCCGTTGATCTGGATCGCAGCAATTATCGACATCATCACTCCTTGTTAAGGTTGTTTACAGCACATCCTATCTCGTGGAGGAACCGCTCATGCGTAGTTTTCATTTATGCATTGTGGCTATGATCTTGTCTTGCTCCAGTGACAAGTCATTGGCGATTCGAAATGTCCGACCGACGGTTGTGATTCATTCTCCACCCAATGGCAGTGAGCATATCGCAGATGAAACCATCGAATTCGTTGCACAGGTTGGCGATGATCAAGATCCTTCTGACACTTTGATTCGATCCTGGTCGAGCGATCTGGATGGCGGTTTTGCTGACACTTCTGTCGTCGATGAAGGTGGGAGTGTGCTGTGGGCCACGTCTCAATTGACCCTGGGTACACATACAATCTCATTGCAGGTTGTCGATAGTGAGGGCCTCGCTGCATCGCATTCGATCAATGTATCGATTGTTCTGCCGGAAGAAGAGGAGGAAGAAGAAGAGGAAGAGGAAGAAGTCGATTTGGATAACGATGGGTTTACAGTCGAGGATGGTGATTGCGATGACACGGATGCAGAAGTCCACCCGTATGCCGAAGATTATCCTTATGACGGCATCGACCAAGACTGCGATGGCACTGATCTGACGGATCAAGACGGGGACGGCCATGATGCAATGGTCGTTGGTGGCGACGATTGCAACGATCTTGATGAATCATCCCATCCAGGGGCCAATGAGGTCTGTGATGGGGAGGACACCGATTGTGACGGGACCGTTGATGAAGAAGATGCAGAGTATTGCGACTCATGGTGGTTGGATGCGGATGACGATGGTTTCGGTGCCGAGGGTGAGGACAAATGTCTTTGTGGACCCAGCGGTGACTATACCGCCGACAATGATGATGATTGTGATGATGAAAATGCGGAAGCCAACCCTGACTTCGCTGGATGGGCCACAACCGCTATGGATGGTGGCGGTTGGGATTGGGATTGCAATGGCACCAATGAATTGGAGACTACAGATTTAGGAACTTGTGGTGATTGGCCAAGTTGCGGCGGAACTGTGGGGTGGCGTGATGGCATTCCTGCTTGTGGGGAAACGGCAGCATGGCAGTTTGATTGCTCCATGGATGGGGTTTCGTGTCGTGATGTGTCTGAAGCCCGGATTATGGGCTGCCGGTGATTCGCTACGGTCTTCTTACAACATGGATGGTTGGATGTAGTTGGCTGGAGCCTGCACAACCGGACGTCATTTTGATCACGATCGACACACTTCGTGCTGACCATGTTCAAGCGTTGAATCCCGATGCCCCGGTGCAGACTCCCAACATTTCTTCCATTGCGAAAGACGGGGTGGTGTTTACGCAGGCATTTTCACCCATATCGGTAACGGCACCTGCTTTCGCATCCGTGATGACGGGTCTGGAACCTGGAAGGCATGGCCTTCTCATGAATTTATTTCGAGGCGGAGATCCTCTGGCCTCGAATATCGACACATTGGCCGAACAGTTTTCGTCCGCCGGCTATAAAACCGGTGCTTTTATTTCTGGCTATACGCTGCGGGCAGATGTGGGGTTGCGTCAGGGCTTTGATGTATACAACGCCTTACCGACCCAGAATCGACAAGGATTGAAGACTGCGCAAGTGTTGAACTCTTGGTTGAGCGTTCAGCAGAAGCCAACGTTTACTTGGTTCCATTCTTATGACCCGCACGGACCTGTACATCGGTGGATTCGAGCTGCCGATAGTGAGGTTGACTGGAAACGAGACCCTGAAAAATTGTCTCATTTTCCTCAGTACCAGAAGATCGATGACATTACGGATGTGCGGTTGTACCAGGAACTGTATGGGCGGGGTGTGGAGTATGCTGATCGGGGGGTCGGAAGTATTCTCGATATGCTGAAAAGTATCGAGCGGTACGAAAATGCACTTGTGATTGTGCTTTCCGACCACGGAGAAACGTTTGCAGAACGTGAGCTATGGTTTGACCACGGGTACTCGACTCATTCAGAGCAACTTCATGTTCCGATGATCATCAAATACCCAGGAAACCGAGGTGCGGGAAGCAGGGATGATCGGTTGGTCAGCCTGTTGGATGTGGCTCCGACGGTTCTGGAGGTTGCAGGCTTGCCAACATTGAAAGGCATTGATGGTAAGAGTTTGTTGGGTAGCGAAACTGTGCATGAATGGCTTGCGGGAGAAAGCAGCCACTGCAAGCGCGTAGAAGTTCTTCCGTGCAGCCCCCATGGGGGCAAGGGCAAGGAGTTGGTCATCCGGAGTTCGACGGTAGCCATGGTGGATAAAGCGCGAGATGGCGGCCCTTCAATCGAGTATTACGATCGTTTGAAGGACCCCAAAGAGCTGGTCCCGGGTTCTGTCACGCCATCTGCCGCTATTTTGACTGCTATGGATGATTTGCGTACTGCTCGTCGCAGCCGAGATTACGTACCGTTGCCTGCTTTGGTGCCTCAACAAAAAGAGGACATCGAGACCAAACGGTTGCGAGAGCTTGGGTATCTTGAGTAGTGAC
>PALY01000014.1 GCA_002707085.1 Deltaproteobacteria bacterium | reverse complement strand
TATGGTGCTTGTTTGCTGCCTGCTCCAATTTACCTTGCTGCATTTGTATGTTGGCGATCAACGTTTTCACGTTCGTTGATGGGTGATCTTCATTCAAACTATAGGCCTCTTCGTATGCGGCTTTTAGTTCCCCTTTTCGAAGCAAGATGGAAGCTTTCATTGAACGCATGTCGACGAAAGTGGGTTCTTTCGTGAGGATGGCATCCACCAGTGTCTGCGCTTTGTCGAGGTCTCCCGCTTGGAGGGCTTTGCGGGCTGTTTCGACTTCACGGAGAACGGGAAGCTTAGTGACCGGATCTGGAAGGTTGTCTGTGGGGGTGTCTTCCTCCACAACGGTGGTCAAATAGCCAAGCGCAGCGAGTTGTTGGAGTCTTTCTTCACTGAGTTCTGCTTTGCCAGACGTCCCTTCAGACATGACCATCGCCGTGGTTTTGACGGTTAGTTCTTCTTGCAGAGATTGGAGTTTTTCGGTTTGCGTGTCTGCGAGGTTGCTTTCTTCTTTTAGATCCCAGGCGTCGTACAGTTCGGGAGTTGTTGAATCGAGCAATTTATGACCATCTGTGACCAACGCTTTCTGTGGCGCCCATCCGTAGTGTCTGTAAGCGTACAAGCTTTCTACATATACAGTCCGATTGGTGAGTGGCTTGGCGGCTTGCCCTTCGGGTTTCAGCCACGGGGTCAGATCCACTCCATCAATTCCTTCCGGTATTTTACTGCCAGCCAAGCTGAGTGCGGTCGGGAAAAAGTCGACGATACTGGTGGGGAAGTCGATTCGTTGTCCGCCGCCATCGCCTGTTGGAGGNATGGCAATAAATGGGATGCGGGTGGTGGCGTTGTAAATCAAGGTGCCATGAAGGGCTTCACCATGNGACCCTCGGCCCTCGCCATGATCGGAGAGAATAAAGATCCACGTGTTGTCCAAATCNCCGTTTTCTCGCATCTGATCTAAGAANGCGGACACTTGTGCGTCGGTGTAGGCAATCTCGCCTAAATATGGGCGCCCTTTGAACTGAGTCTTGAACGGTTCTGGGGGGACATATGGGTGATGAATATCGAAAAGATGGACCCAGGCGAAAAAGGGCTGGGTTTTATCTCGGGTTTGACTGAACCAACCCATCGCATCGCCCAAGACCTCAGGGGCGGGTCGTTCGACTCNCCAGCGNTTCTTCTGTTCACCGCGGCTGTCTTCCAAATCGTCGAAATAGTGATCGAAGCCTTGGCTGAACCCCCAATGATGGGATGTGACTTCCGCGGCAACGCTTGCCATCGTTTGATAGCCATCGGCTTGCAGAAGTTCAGCCAGCGTGGTTGCGCCTTCGTCGAGAATAAAATCGCCGTTGTCTTGTACACCNTGACGCGGTGGCCAAAGGCTTGTATGCATGGACGAGTGTGCTGGAATCGTTAGCGGTGTAACCGTGTAGGCCCGAGAAAAACGNTAGCCAGTGGCTGTCAGGGCATCGATGTTGGGGCTTGGGTTGCCCTTGTGACCGTAGACCCCNAGTGCGTCGGCACGAAGGGTGTCCAAAGTAAACACCAGAATGTTGGGACGAGGAGTTTGTTCTTCAATCTGTGCATCACCACACGAGAGTGCAAGCAATGGAAGTAGGACGCGCATGACGACCTCCATACAGCAGGGTCAACTTAGTTGTGGAGTAACGCGCGAATGGCTTCAATGTCTGCAGGGGCAACNATGGGACCGTTGGCCCGACGGATGTCGATNNCTTCAAGCGCGCCGGTGTGGTAACCGACCACAACGTCCGGATCCTTTAGTAGGTTNCCGGTNAATACACCCACCACCCTTTCATTGGGCTNAATGACGCCTTCTTGGATGAGCTTTTGTAGNCCNGCAACNGTNGCNCANGATGCGGGTTCAGCGCCGATTCCAGAAGCGTCAACAATGGCTTTTGCATCCATGATTTCGTTATCGCTGACCTGAGTTACGACTCCGTCAAGNGCNNGCAATCCTCGCATTGATTTTCGCCAAGANATGGGAGCGCCNATCTTGATTGCCGTAGCGATGGTGTCGGCCTTCATCGGNACAACATCACTCTNTTGNTTCCANGCCGTATACAGAGGGTTGGCNCCNGCNGCNTGTATGACAGCCATTCGNGGCAATCGGTCAATCAGGCCCCGTTCTCTNAATTCNANGAGGCCNTTTGCCATGGCTGTNTTGTTGCCCAGGTTGCCACCGGGAAGCACAATCCAGTCCGGAACTTCCCAGCCAAGATCTTGAATNATTTCAAAACCGATCGCTTTNTGTCCTTCAATCCGAAACGGGTTCACNGAGTTCAGNAGGTAAATCCCTTCGGTTTCGCACAGTTCTTGAACCAGTGCCATGGCATCATCAAAATCACCTTGGATTTGAATGGTGCGCGCGCCATAGGCCAATGCCTGGCTGAGCTTTCCATAGGCGATCTTTCCATCCGGAATGAANACNACGGCTTTTACGCCTGACCGGGCCGCATACGAAGCCATAGAGGCACTGGTGTTTCCAGTCGATGCGCACGCGACTGTCGACATTCCCAAGTGCCGCGCGACTGTGATGCNGGCTGTCATTCCACGGTCTTTGAAGGAACCGGTGGGGTTTTCACCTTCATGTTTAAGCCACAAATGAGAAGCGCCGACCTGTCGACCGACATCGTGTGCTTCATACAAATGTGTATTGCCTTCACCTCGGGTAACGACCGACTGTTCCAATGCAGCGTCACCGAGCGGAAGGATCAGTTCACGAAATCTCCAGACGCCAGAACGGTCCATCGGTACAGATGAATTTCTTCGAGCGTCAAAGTCTTCACGTCGCAGATTGAAGGATTCGACATCGTGGACGACATCCAAAGTTCCGCCGCAATCACAACGATAGCGCTGTTCAAGGCCAGGGTATGTCGCTTGGCAACGAGCGCAGCGTAGGTGGAAGGTCATCGTTTGACTCGTCGTACGCCCGCACAATTCGCGGGGCTGATTCGAACGGTGGAGTTGGGGCCCGCCTGTGCGATGGCTTCCTGCATGGCTTGTGCGGCTGACCGTGCGCTGCGTTCTGACCGGCACAAGGCAAAGAGACTGGGGCCAGCACCGCTGATGGATGCACCCAAGGCGCCCGCACCCAAGGCCGCACCCAAGGCCGCTTCACCACCCGGAATCAGGCCGATGCGAGCAGGGGTAACGACCTCATCGGTCAGACACCGTGACAGCAAGCTGAGATCGCTCGAATAGCAAGCGCTTACCAAACTCGCGATCTGGGCTGTGGATGAAACCATGGTCTGCATGGGGACTTCGGCGGGCAATACTGAACGTGCTTGCGAAGTGGGAATCTCATGTTCAGGGGTCACCACCACAATGGTCAAGCCATCGGGTATTGGGAGCCGAATCAAGTCTGGAGGATCAATGGAGCGGACAAGAACGAGACCGCCAAGAAGTGCGGGGGCAACATTGTCTGCATGTCGTCCTGAGACGGCCGCCTCTGCTTCGATACACGGGCCAATGAGATCTGGTTTTCGAAGTGGAGAACCAATCAATTGGTTGGTTGCAAATGCGGCCGCTGCAGCGCTGGCAGCAGAAGAACCCAACCCTGAACACAGAGGCAAACCCTTGTGGATTTCAATCTCCAAGCTCATCTCTACGCCCGCCGCTTTGAGTGTTTCTCTGGCTGCGATGCTGGCGGTGTTTTTGGCGGGATCGGTTGGCAATCTTCCATCGTCACCGTGAATGGCGGTGATGTGAATGCCGGGATGTTCACCTTGTTTCACCGTCACGGTATCGCCTGCGCCATCGATCGCGATGCCGAGAACGTCGAATCCTGGGCCAAAATTGGCCACAGTAGCGGGAGCAAATGCGGTAATACTCATGGTTGTCGACGCTCGGCTGCGATTCTCATGATGTCACCCAAAACGCCCATTGCCGTGACATTGATGCCTGCGCCAGGGCCGGTGACCACAAGGGGGCGGTCGTTGTAACGGTTCGACTGGAAGACAATCATATTGTCGGATCCTTGCAGTTGGCCCAGAGGAGATTCTTTTGGAACTGCCACTGGACCCACGGTGATCTGTTCTTCGGTCACTTCTGCAACAAAGCGGAGTACGTGGCCGTCTTTTCGGGCTGTTGCCACGCGTGCATCGAAAGCTTCATCAAGGGACTCAAGGTGAGTGAACAGTTCATCCAAGGGCTTGCCTGAATGTTCTTCACCCACCAAGCCTTCAAGAGTGACAGGCTTTTCTGCACTTGGAAGGCCTGCGAGACGGGCCAAGATTGTGGCTTTACGCGCTACATCCACACCGGACAAATCGGCTACGGGGTCAGGCTCGGTATACCCAAGCTTTACGGCTTCCTTCACGGCTTCCGAAAAAGAGCGCCCATTTTCAAGTGCGCTCATGAGAAAGCCCAGCGTGCCAGACAAACAGCCTCTGGCTGCTGTGATGGTATCTCCTGTCGCCAGCAACATGTCGAGCGTGTCGAGAACTGGAAGGCCTGCGCCAACTGTTGCCTCCGCCCTGATGATGCGTCCGTGCGCCCCGGCGGCCATCTGTAAGGTTCGGAAAACCTTCATGTCATCGGCCAGTGGTTTCTTGTTGGCGGTGGCAACATCGCACCCCCTCGACAAGGCGGCCAGGAATGCTTCGTACGCCTCTGAAGAGTCGGAAACGTCGACCAGAATGGGGCGAGAGAGTCGGTAGGCAAGCGCAGCTTCGACCATTTGAGCCGGGCCTGTGGATGAGAATCCACCTTCGAGCGTGTGCAGCTTTCCACCCGCTTGTTTGTGGTCCATGGCTTCGACCAGTGATGCACGGTTCAAACCGGCCGGATTGAGGATGTATCCACTGCGATCTGCCAAGGCGACGATTCGCGCGCGTAGACCAAATCGCTCAAAGACATGTCTGTGGCGGTCGATGACTTGTTCGATGAGCGCCCGGCCAATGGAGCCGCACCCAAGCAACATTAAATCGAGTCCATCTGGTTGATCGGCACCTGTATCGATGCGATGTAGGTCGAACTCGTCGTGTAATGTACGCAGCGCAAGGGGAATCTGAGATTCGTTGGTGGCCAGCGAGATGTTTAGTTCACTGGAGCCTTGTGCGATCGACAACACGTTGACGCCCGCCTGTCCCAGACTTGAAAACACACGGCCAGCCACACCGGGCACGTGGGCCATTCCTAAGCCGACACAGGCCACCAAACCTACATTGGGTTCAACGATGACCTCTTCGATGTCACCGTGCGATAAGTCGGTTCTGAACTCACCTTTTAGAGCGGATGCGGCTGCAGCCATATGGTCGGCAGGGACAACGAGGCTAATCGATGATTCAGAACTGGACTGGCTGATCATGGTGACCGAAATGTTCTGTTCAGCCAGGCATTGGAAGACCCGGGCTGCAACACCCGGTACACCGGACATTCCTTTGCCTTCGATACTGACCAAGGCTTGCCCTTTGACAGCACTGATTGCTTTGACGGGATGAGACCCTGGAGTGAATTCCGCATTGACGATGGTGCCGGTAGCGGTGGCGTTGAAGCTGTTTCGGGTGCGAACTGGAATCCGCTTTCTGGTGACTGGAATCATCGTTCGCTGATGCAATACTTTGGCGCCATAAAAACTGAGTTCTGCCGCTTCACGATAGTTCAGTTGATGCACACATCTGGCATTGGGGACCACTCTGGGATCAGCGCTGAATACACCATCCACATCGGTCCAGATGGTGACCTCGGTAGCGTCGATGGCGCCTGCGATCAGCGTGGCGGTATAATCCGAACCTCCACGCCCCAGTGTGGTGGTTGCGCCATCCGGCGCAATGCCACAGAAACCCGTCACAACCGGTGTTCTTCCAGCATCGATGTGCGGCTTAATGGTGGCAGCAATCGTTCTGTCCGCCACAACGCCCAAGGGATTCGCTTCACCAAAATGGTCGTCGGTCTCCAAGAAGGTGTCTGCATCCAAGGCGACGGCATCCAGTCCTTCGTTGCGCAAGGCCAAGGCCAACAAGCGAATGCTCATCTTCTCACCGCACGAGATGATTCGATCTCGCGTACGTTGAGTCAGCTCACCCAAGAGAACAATGGCTCCCACCATTTCTTTGAGTTCCCCACAAATGCGATGGAGTTCGGACTGAACGTGGGACTTATGTTCGTTGTTTTCAGGGCTAAGGACCTCTAATGCTTCTTCATGACGATGCAGAAGTGCGGCGATGGATTGAAGCGCCTCCCTTCGTTGACCATCGATTGCGGACTGACATGCATCGATAAGCGCGTCGGTGACCTTGGTCATGGCAGAGGCGACCACAACGATTTGGGCGGTCTTGGATACTTCCGCCATGATGGCCGCATCTTGCTGCATGCGGACTGCGTCACCTACCGATGTACCGCCGAATTTGTGAACTTCAACCCTTGACATGTGTAGGGCGTAACGAACTGCACGGGCTTCGCCAGATTAAAACGCCATGGTCATGCTTGTTCGTAGATTACTCGCACCTTGTAGGCCGCCAAAAGCGCTTGTTGAGGGGCCTTGAATATAGGTTCCCCCAATCGATATTTCAGCGGTGTCTGCATGGAGGTAGGTAAGGGCAAAGTCGCCGAGTCCTCCAGTGAAGTCGCTGGCGATGTTGGCGTCGACGCGTATGGTGGGATTTACGGTCCAGCGCAGACCCAACATTCCATAGTCGTTCAAATCATCAGCCTGGCGTTCGGTGAAAAATCCATGCAGCCACTGTGCGGTAATTCTGGTTGAACCAAAGGGGCGTTCGACACCCGCGACCCATTTTGTGTACACATCACCGTCTTGGGTGACGGAAGTTGGGATGGGATCAGGAACCGACGAAATCGTCCCCAGTTTTACCAGAGCATCGAGTTGGGCTGCACTGGGTGATGCTTGGGTTTGTTCCGGAAAAACGACGGCGGTTTCCACCCAACCTGTGATGTCAGCAAACAACTCCCCACGGCCTGTGAAGCCCACGATGTCGAGGTTTGGGTAAATCAATGGCACACCGACATCGACTTCATCATTTTTGGTTTGGTAGCCCACCAGGATCACATCGCCGGACACTTGCGGCAGACTGTCTTTTCCGTGGTGCCAAGAGAGAGCGAAGTCACCGAGAGAAGGGGTCCATCGGATTTGAGTGGCCACGCTGGTGTTTTGGAGCGTATCTTCCGGAACCTTTGGTCTGGATGACAGGGCGCCCACTTGGATGTTCTCTGAACCTGTAAAGCGTTGGTCGAAGAGGTCGTCGGCACCGGCCATCAGGTCGACATTTGCTTGAGGGAGGGCTGCGGGAACAAAGAAGGGGATGATGACCCCTGTGATGGACCAAGATGTACTGTGTGCGGTTGCGGCCATGGAGAGGGTGCTGAGCCGTTGGTCGAACTTAGAAGGATCTTCTAAATTGAGTGGGTTCACTGTGTCTACGACGCTCACCCCGTTGGCTACACCCCACGCGATCCGCTGGGCGCCAATCCTCAGTTCTGTGTGGTCGCTTCGTGCGGATACCCAAGCATCACGGATTCTGAGAGACCACGGTTGCAGAGCGTCGGCATCTTGTGTGTTGTCTAGGCCGTAGGCCCCTGCTGGCCCATGAAGCCGAACATCGAAGTGCGCTCTCGCGCTGACGTTGGGGTTGGGGTTTGCGGTAGCCCATGGGCTGAAGACAGCGGTGTCATTAAAATTGATCCAAGGACATTCACCCACTGCATCTGCACATTCAGAAATGCCAATTCGTGCGGTTCCGCTCACAGATGCGCCTGCCTGAACACCCTCATTTGCTTGGGCGGTATTCAGTAGGAACGCGGCAAAAATGACCGCCGACATCCAGCTACTCTACGGTCAAGCCAGTAAAGTCCAAACTGACATCACATGGATAGGCGAACTCAGGACAGAACTCACCATCTGCACTATCGATGGACAAAGTAGCAAAGCCATGCACGTTGTCCGGACCGTCCAGTAAGATCAAGGCATCGATGCCCATGTCGACGGTACAACCAGGGTAGTTGTCTTCATCAAATGCGACGCCGGTTTGTTGCGCTCCAGTCATGACAGCTTGGCCATCCGCATCTCCTTGTGTGACCGTAATTTCCATTGCTGTGAATGGTTCTTGAAGATCGATGGAGTAGGTGGAACCACTTTCCATGTCTTCCCATGACGGAATTTCGATGGTGTAGTCCCAGTCGCTGGTTGTCCCTTCACCTTCAGGAAGGAAAAGTGGGACGAATCCGCCATCGAGGCATTCGTCATCCACTGCAGTCGAGGAGAACTGAAAAACGCCGCCTGGCCATGAATATTCGGTGGCTATGGCTGTATCATCGGCTTTGTCACCACAGGCAACCAGGGTGAGGCTAAGGACGAGTGTGCGGTACATGAGCATCTCCAATGGGCCGAAATGGTTCGGCTTTTGGATTCCTTAACGTCGTTCGAGTTGTGTGACAGAGAACAGTGTGTCTTGGAGATCAATTCCGATTTCTATGGTTTTGATCTTGGCGGTGGTTTTGCGGTTCCGTACCTGATCAGTCACGGTCATTGTGTGCGCGATTGGAGAGCCTTTCACAACCCGGATGTCGTCCAAGATTAGCCTGCGGATGGGTGTACCCTTTCCATCAAAATGCTGGATCTCTCGCACCACTGCCTGTTCGTCTGCCCAGATGTGAATCGGGTTTTCATTGTGCTTGGACGTAGGCGTTAAGACCAACTTGGTTCGACCGTCACTTTGCCCGTCTACTTGGGCTTCGTACTTCCCAGAATAGGACATGCGAGAAAGGTCCTCGACAGCGAAGTCGGTTCCCATGAATGCATCCGCGCGCTTCGAACCCACGACGCGTCTCGCTGGTGGGTACTGGGGCAGAAATAGATGAAGGGTGTCTCCTGGGGTCACCAGTAGCCCAATACCAACCAGTCTCGCGGGAGCGATCATTCGAACCAGTCGTTGGTCATCGCCCTTTTGCCAAATATCGATGGTTCGAGGATTTGTGCGTCCTCGAGCATCTGTGACTTCAACTTCCAAAACCACATGGGCATCGTCGACACGGGCGGTTTCATCAATCCGTTGGAGCCACGNATCTCCGGCAGCGTCTGCCATGACGTTGGGGATCAATACAAAGATGACGAGAAGAAAGTGCATGATGTTGGTTCGCATGGGGAGTTGGACTCGTCAACCGATCTGACTCTGGTGTTGCATTAGCGTCACGGTTGGACATGCGAAGCATTTTTACAGGCGTCGCTGCAGTCATTTGAGCAAGAAACTGATGGGTCGATTGGATGACTACCCAGCAAGGGGGGGTTATCGCCCGTGTGTTGCGTTTGGAGCGCTTGTGCTACTTCTGTTGCTTGCATTATCCTGTGCCCCCAAGCCCGGTCCTGGGGTTGGTTCCACTGATGGCGTTGTCCCCATAGGGCCGTTGCCGGCAGTTGAAGCACTGATGTACACGACGGGCCATACCTTGCCCAAGGACGATTTGGTCGCCCAAGTTGCGCTCGGTATGAACTGGGAAGAGGGCTTGTCGGGTGCGGCGGCTGCCTTGGCGATTGATGAAACAGCCATCACCTTAGAGCGGGCCCAGCATGCAGCACACCGGGCTGGCTACCCCTATCAAGTGCGTGTGGTTTCTTCGGGCCTGATGGAAGTCGGGGAACACCCCAATGCCCTTGTTCGGACACTAAACACCGTTCGGCGCCAAGGCGATCACATTGGGTTGGTACGGGCGAGGTCTGGAAATGCCGACAAATGGGTGGCACTGGTGGCGTCGCCTGTGGATGCATTGAAGCCAATCGCTCGCGAGCAGAAAGTCGGTGCCAAAATCGAGATTCAAACCAGTGGTCCTTCAACTTGGATGTTGGTGTCTCCTTCGGGTGTGGTCACCAGTGAACAATCTCCAGGGACCCACATTTTGGATGAACAGGGTGAGTGGTGGATGGAAGTCGATGGGGTCAGTGAAACCATTGCTGCAATACCATTGTACGTGGGCATGAGAACTCCGCCTGGTCCTGTGTTTGAGCTTCCTGGGCGCGTCATCGAAGGGCCAGTAGAGGCCGCCATAGAGGCGTTGTCATTGGTCAGTGAAGCACGGGATGCATTCAATGTGCCGAGACTTCGTGAAGACGGCACTTTGGAGACGTTGGCGCAATACCCTTTAGAGCTATTGCTCTCTGATAAATGGGACCGAGAAAGTGGTCATGGTCGTCTACAGGCGGCTGGGTTTATTGGCGGTCCAGTGGGGCAAGTTCATTGTCATGGCCACACTGTGGCAGCATGTGTCGATGGCATGCTCCGTTCAGGTCGAGAAAGAGAGTATCTGCTGAATCCCGCATTCCGAGTTGGGGGTGCAGCAGCGCAGGTCTCTACGGATGGGGTCACAGTCGTCATGAACTTGGCAAGTGAATGATTGTCTTATTGGCACTCTTGTCTTGTGCGACCGTAGAGTCTGGCGCAAAGGCGCCGGGACCGCTGGCTTCGGTTCATGTGCGCACCGGTGGTGCAGTCAAACGATTGCCGACGGTGGCATACCGCCCAGAGGATCCGAAGAGTGAAGCCGGGAAGTGGATGGTTAGCGCCCTCCATGGAAGCCAGTGGGATGGAGGCTTAGCAGCTGCAGCATCTGAATTGATCGGTTCCATGAGAGACAAGCGTAGGTTGCTGAGTCCACGGGCTACAGCAACCGCTTCCAGTCGTGCCGGCTTTCCTGGCGCTGCCCGGTTTGCGAAAACGGTCACAGATGGCGCCCGGCCTGTGAATCTCGTGAACCAGATTGCCCAAGCATCCGGTGGCAAGAAGATTGATGTTGGTTTGGCCAGTCGCCAATACGGTGATGGGCAGGTTTTGTGGGTGGTTGGATGGGCGCCCCATGTGGTGGATGTCGATCCAGTGCCGCGCACCGTGACCCTTGACTCATCGCTGACCATTCGCATTGAAAACAAGGACAAAAGAAGCGCTCGTTTGTTTGTGGCGCCGCCAGACGGCCCGGTAGAAGAGTTGTCTTTGTCCAGTGGCGTCGCCCGTTGGGTAGATGGTTTTGATGTGCCTGGAGAGTACCGTTTCGAGGTGCTGCTGGATGACGAAGGCGTGGGTACAGTGGCGCTGCTTTTTAGTGTATTTGCTGATGGTCAGCCGCCCGCCGTGCCTGCTGCTCCATTGCCTCCCGAACGAAACCCCGATCCTCGAGAAGCAGAAGCTTGGTTGATGGATGCGCTCAACAAGCTTCGTGTCGACCATGGTTTGCGCCCCGTTCAACGCTTTACATTGTTCGATACTTTGGCCAGAGAACATTCAGCGATGATGGGCCATATGGGTGTCGTCGCCCATCGTTTGCCTGGGTATGGTGGAGTCACCGATAAGGCCGCGAACTTTGCGCATCCGCGTGCTGCCCATCACGAGAATGTGGCGGCTGCACCTACGGCACAGGCGGCCATGAAGTTGGTGGAACTCTCCCCCGCGCATTTGCAAAACCTACTGTGTGAAGAGTGTACTCACGTTTCGATCGGTGCGACTTTGGAACCGGTTTTAGATCGGATTCCAAGGCTGTTTGTTACATGGGAACTACTTGAGTTTCCCCAAGGGCCTCCCAAAGAAATCGATCATTACAACCGATGACCTGTAGGTTCTGGGGTATACCGAAGAAGTGAAAGTTCTTCTTGTACAAGCCTTTACTGCCCTCGACATGGAGTTGGTGTATCCAATCGGACTGGCCTATTTGGCAGCCCATTTGGATGATCACGAGGTTGAAATATTTGATCTAAACCTGCACCGCGATGACCCTTTTGTACAGTTGGGGCGTCATTTGGACGCGTTTGATCCGGATGTTGTTGGTATTTCATTGCGGAACATGAAGGTCGGTATGCCAAACCTTCACACGGATGATTTTGCTCCACAGCAACAGACCATTGAGTTCATCAAAGATCGAAAGCCGGGAATTCCCGTTGTGGCAGGTGGGACTGCATTTTCACTGTATTCTGAGGCCATGATGCGTCGGGTTCCAGGAATCGATGTCGGTGTATGGGGAGAGGCCGAACATCGTTTTCCGCAGCTTCTTGAAAATTTGGACGCTCCTGAGGCGGTTCCCGGTGTGTATTACCGTGATTCCGAAGGTGAGCCTGTTTTCACTGGTAGTCCGCCCACCGTTGATTTTTCGGCTTTACGGCCACCCCGTCGAGATCTGTTGGGGCATGGTCCGTACTTACAGAGTTCCTTTGTAAGTGTAGGAATACAGGCCAAACGAGGATGCGCTCTGCAATGCGTTCACTGCTCGGACGTGTTTCTTGTGGGTCACAATATTCGAAGCCGTACGGCCAAAGATGTTGTGGATGAAATGGAACATATGGTTCACGAATATGGCGTTCGCCAAATGTTTTTCTGTGACCAGATTTTCAATATCCCTGTGAGTCACAGCATAGACATCTGCAAAGAGATTGTGGATCGAGGCTTGAAGGTCCAATGGTCTGCTTGGTTCAATGAACACCGCAAGACGCTGCCGGATGAACTTATGGTTTGGTTGAAGCGTGCAGGATGCGGGCTTCTGAGTTTCTCTCCAGATCATGTGGATGATCGGATGCTGAAACGTTTGGATAAGAACTTTCGTTACAGCGACATGTTGTACACCGTCGAAATTGCGAAGAAGCACGACATGGACGTCGAATACAGCTTCTTTCTAAACAGTCCAGGCGAGGACATGAAGAGCCTATTTGCCATTTTGAAGTTCTTGATTCACGCACGACTTCAACTGGGAAAACGTTTGAGGCTTTTCACGCTTCTAATGATGCAGCCGATTCGTATTTATCCCCACACACGTTTGGCTGAGATGGCCAGAGAAGCAGGAATCATCCCACCCGATCATGATCTCATTGAAGGTCAGTACTGGAATCCTGGCACCCTGCAATATGCTGTGAAGGGCATCCAAAGTGGTGCGGCTTCGCTGTACGAACTTCGTAAACGCTGGCAGTCCATTAGAGGCGATACGTTTCAGAGCGTCAATCGATAGCAGTGACTTCGCTATTTTTGGTTCAAATACGCCTTGATGGCATCGATTCTGTGGCCGGGCTTCATCGCAGCCAAGCTTTCCGGGATGCTTCGTCCGCTTTGGATGAGTTCCCGTTTGATGACTTCACCCACTTTGGGGTTTCCGATAGGGTCTCCCGCTGAGGCTTTGATGGCTTCCCACATCCATGCTTCAGTCATCGCACTGAACAAATAGTTTTGGCTGTAGGCGGGGTAAGTCCAGAGAATGGCGCTTAGCAAAGAACTGTCGTATGTGAGGCCGCTTTCGGTCACGGGTGCTTCCGCTGAGCCGGTCAGGCTTTGGCGAGTTTCTGCCGCGAAACGTGTGATCGCTTCGAGGCTGTTTGGGTCCTCGTACAAGCGTTGTTCAACTTTGGTCTGAACAATGCTGGATGCAATCGACCGCGCCATGGAGTTCACGCGCCAAGCGGCAAGCTTGGATCGGAGTTCCTTTGGCAGCTCGGGAACATACCGGGCGTGAAACCCAGGTTCGTAGGTGAGCCGTTGAAAAAACGAGGCGAAGCCTTCGAACCAGGGTGGAATTGGTTCCCACATGGGGGGGCTCAATGCCGCATTGTCGTCGATGGATTGCCACCAGATGGCGCCTCCACCTCCATAGGCCATGGCTTCGTACTGCCACAGGGTCCAGCGACGATCATTGCTCATTACGATTGCGATGGAGTTGGGCGGTCGAACAGGGAACCCATACACGCCCGGGCGTGTGTAGCGAGAAGGACCGGTGTACACCTGCCAACCTGCCGTTGCAAGACCCATGTCATTCAACGCGGTTTGGACTCGCTCTTCGGCAAGATCAGCATCGAAATAGTTGTCGGCTTCATCTCGTGCCGATTCAAAGCCCAGGCTTCTACGCAGCATCATGCGGTTTGCGAAATTATTCTCAACGCTTTTCTCTGTTGCGTGCGCCGCAATTTTGGCTTCGATTTTCTGAACGATCGGTTGGACCACCGGCGTCAATTCGACAATGATCTTGTCGACATCGGCGGGAGTGAGGCCTTGGCTTGCCAAGCCCAATTCCCAGTAATTCTCAAAACCAGCTCGTTTTGCGACCTTGTTTCGCAGGTTGACCAAGTCTTGGAGGTCTGACCCAACCACTTGCATGCGGTGTTCGACAAAGCTCGCGGTCAATTCGGCACGATTGGCTTCGCTCAGTTTATCTCCCGCCTTTGAGACGGATCGCCAGCCCAGATTGAGCGGAATTTCTGTTTTGCCATCTGCACTTGTCCAACTGGCCTCAACACCGTTCGCTTCATCGAGACGGGTCAGCAATTTGGATTCTTCTTTCTTTTCTTCGTCTGTCCAGCTCGCTGCAACCAGCCGGTGTCGTTCATAGGCCTTCAGCTTCTTTTGGATGGCAGGGTCTTCGCTGGCTTTGGCTTCTTCGAAGGCCTCTGTGTTTGAACGGGCCTTGAAGAATGCAGTTCGTGCGTTCTCTGCCGCTATCTTTCTTTTTCTTGCTTCTCGATTGCGGATATTTCGTGTCGAGTCGCGATCAGCGGCTGCCAAATCCACCATAATTTTGGTGTACCGTTTATCCACGGATTCTAGGGGGTCGTCTGAACCTCCGCAACCGAAACAGATAAGGCTTGAAAGGGCAAACATACGTAGAGTGGACTTCATGGAGTTCTCCTAAGAAAGACAATATCCTGTGCGGCTACTCGTAGGCTTCCCAACAAGAAGGATCGTCATTGCGTACGTTGTTGACTCTGATGGAAACAGGTCGGAAGGAGATGGTCTGTGGAGGCGCAGGCTTCAATAATGGTGAAAGCTGTTTGGGTTCAGTCAAGCTCGAATCAAGCCATGTTTCAGTTGTGTCGTCTGAGAGTATGACGGGCATACGGTGATGAAAAGGCGCCATCGTATCGTTGGCCGACGTGGTCAATATTGTAGTGGTGTATGTGAGTTTCCCTCGATCATCGGCCCAACTGCTCCATAAACCCGCGAGTCGAAACAAGGGTTCTTTGCTCGGCGTGAACAGTACGGGTACTTTTCCTGCTGGGGTTTCACGCCACTCATAAAATCCACTGGCAGGGATGATGCAGCGCTGCTGACGCGCAGGTTTGGCGAAACTTCTCTTGCTAAAAATGGTTTCTGAGCGTGCGTTGAACATGGCTCTGCCAGTTTTTAGTTCATTGGCCCAGCTGGGCACGAGTCCCCACCTACATTCATGAGCTTGCCGACCTTTGGGTGTGTCTCGAACAACCATGACGTTCTGTGTTGGCGCGATGTTGAAGCGCGGAGCCACTTCGATATCCATCACCAGTTGAAAGATCCGAACCAGGTCGGCGGATGGGGTGGTTTGAGCAAATCGGCCGCACATGGATGGTTTCCGTTGAAATGGTCCATGTGATCATCCTCCTTGTGGCTGATTTGATCAAGCAAACCCGGCGAAAGTAGGGCCTACCTGCTATCCTCGCCGCCATGTTGTACATATTTTCATTGTGGTTCAGTTCATTCCTTCCAGTGGCGAATGCGGAGGCTCCAGTGTTGGGGCCGGATAGACCCGATCATGAAGTACCCAACCGTGCTTTTGATATCGAACGTTTACATTTGGATTTGGCGCTTGAATTTGATGAGCGAAGTATTGGTGGCACGGCTCGATATACGCTCAAGCGATTGACCGATAATGACTTTGTACTGGATCAAATTGATCTGGATATTCGCTCTGTACAGGTAGACGGGAAGGATGCAGCCTGGCAAACACCAGGAAATCGTCTGGTAATAGAAATGCCTGATCGCATTGAACGGGGCGGTGAAGCGGAGGTGTCGATTCAGTACCGAGCAACCCCTCGTTCAGGTTTGCATTTTCGCTCAGTAGGGAAGGGGAGTCCGGACAGCTACCCGGAGGTTTGGTCTCAAGGGCAGAAGAACGACAATCGTTATTGGTTTCCCGCATGGGACCACCCAAACGATCGATTTGATTACACCGGAACGGTGAAAGGCCCAGAGGGCTGGCAAGTGACGACCAATAGCGGTGTGAACTTGCCTTCCTATTTGATCATGTTGGCAGCGGCCCCCTACAAGGTCGTTGGTGACAAATCCAACCAAGTTTGGGTGGGGCCGAAGACAACGGACGAGGCCATCCGGAAGGTCATGAATCCGGTGCCGGACATGATGGAACACTTTAAGGAACGAACCGGCGTTGCGTACCCTTGGGATGGCTACAAACAAGTCTTTGTTCAACGGTTCATGTACGGCGGTATGGAAAACACCGCAGCCACCATCAATACAGATGGTGTCTTGGTGGATGTGGATGTCGACCAGACCCGGGACTGGATTCCCAGTTTGGTTGCCCATGAGTTGGCCCATCAATGGTACGGGGACTTTCTTACTTGTCGGTCGTGGAGAGACCTTTGGCTGAATGAGGGTTTCGCGACATTTTTTGCTGCAGATTGGATGGCATCGAGGGACGGCCCTGAACGGCAAGCGCTGAATGCATGGCGATGGAACAAGCAGAGTCAAAGAGAAAAAGCCATGGCAGGCCGCTTCTTTCATGGTGAAGATGCGAGTGCAAATCACAATGTCTACAGCAAGGGTGCAATGACACTCCACATGATGCGGGTCATGTTGGGTGAAGAGGTTTTTTGGGCAGGCATCAGAGACTACACAAAGGGCAATGGCCTTTCACTGGTTCGGACTACAGATCTTCAGGAAAGTATGGAGCGAGTCAGTGGGCAGGAACTCGGGTGGTTCTTCCAGCAGTGGGTGGAGTTGCCACATGTGCCACGGTTGACCGTTCGTTCTTCCCATGCCGATGGAAAACTGACGGTTTCCGTATCACAGAAAATTAGTGATTCACGACCCAGGTATACGATCCCATTGGAGATTGAAGTCGGTACGGATGAAGGTGCTACGACCCACAAGATGGTGCTGATTGAAGAGGCTGCAGAGTTGCAGATTCCAATGGAAGAAAAGCCAGCCTATGTTGCTTTTGATCCGCAAGGTGGGGTGTTGGCAAAGCTGACATACGATCAAGAACCAGAAGAGTGGGAAGCACAACTGAAGTCAAAGTCGCCGTATGCGGTGCTGAAAGCTTTGCGTGCTTTGTCTGAAACCGATCATAGTGATGGTGTTGCAGCCTATTTGGCAGATCAAAAGAATCATTCTTTGTTGCGTGAAAAGGCTGCAGGGGCGTTGGGGGATCAGCGCAATACTGCCGCTTTGCTGGTACATGCGTCCGAACCGGATGCACGGGTCCGTATGGGCGTGTTTTATGGCTTGGGTAAGGGCACAACTGGAGAGGCGCTTCCGTTGTTGGAGCGAAGTGTACGCACCGAGAAAAACCCTGATGTACGTGTGGCAGCACTCAACGCGGTTGCAGACCTTTCTAAACAACGGGGCGCAGCGCTGGCACGGGGCCTTCTTAACGACAAGGAGATTGCATCCAACGCTGTGCATGTTCTAAAAGAACACGGCACTGTTGGAGATGTCCCTCGTTTGTTGGACTCGCGGCTGCGCTCGAGGGCCAGAAACAACGGAGTCAGCGCGGCCGTCCGGCTTGTAAAACGAGCNGATCAGGGGGCNGCCCGGGACAGGGCTGAGTCGATGACCAGTGACGTCTTGGTGGAGATGTTGGACGACCAAGATATTCGGGCGCGTCAGATGGCTGTGGGCATGTTGGGTTCTGTAGGTACGCCAAACGCCATCGCTCATCTTGAGGCTTTTCGTCGGACCGAAACGGTTGAGTCGATAGCCGATGGGGTGTCCGATGCAATCAGAGATATTCGTTCAAGGGAGCGGGATATTGAAGAAGTTGCAGAAGACAATCAAGAAGATGCGCAGTTGAAACAAATCGAAGAGCGGCTGGATGAATTGGAGAAAGAAATTCAGGCGTGGAAAGACAAGTACTGATTTTTTTTGAGGGACAGTGAAAGGTCTTGTGGACTGACCTCGTTGCGGATTTGCAACTCGCATGGAGGTCTACATGACTCGCAATTACTTGGTTTCCCTTCTTACTTCCTTAACCCTCGCTGGATGCAGCATGAAGAACCCTGAAGAAGGTTCTGAATCGATAAGTCCAGAAGTACCCGAATCACTTTCCCGTGCTGAAACCACCGCGAAGGAGAAAGAGCAAATCGTGTTGTCTGGCGTTGTTGAAGACGTTGGCGAAGACGCTGGTGAGGGCGCTGGTGAGGACGTTGTTGAAGACGTTGTTGACGACGGTGGTGAAGACGTTGACATTGCTTTTGAAGGCTTGGAGTTTGAAAGTGCCCCAGCGATCGCAGCGGCGCCTCAGGTTGGTTCCCTTGATACGACCTTTTCAGCAAGGGGGGGTGGCCTTGGTGGCGGAGGCGCCGCCCACGGTAGGATTGGCCATCGCAAGGGTGGTGTCGGGATGAAGAGTTCCGCACAGGTTCAAAGACGTCCCAACATTCGACCTCGGCCTCCCGTCGTAGATCGATTTGTTGAGCATTATGTCGCAAACACGGAAGGGTATACAGACCATGGTGTGAATGCGTTCACTGACGTAAAAGACGACGCGAAAAGTACATTTTCAATCGACGTCGACACAGCCAGTTACACGATGTCCAGAAGGAAGCTCCAACAGGGAAGTCTCCCAGCATGGGAGGCTGTTCGTGTGGAAGAGTTTGTGAATTACTTCGACTATTCCTACGATGATCCGCGTGTTGGACCCTTCGCCGTACACATGGAAGCGATGCCAGATCCCTTCCGTCGGAACAGCCACATCCTTCGCGTTGGAGTACAGGCAAAGCGCTACCATCCTAAAGAACGTCCGCCTTTGCACCTCACATTTTTGGCTGACGTGTCAGGCTCGATGTCTTCAGCGGATAAGTTGGGTCTTGCCAAAGAGTCAATGCACACCATGGTCGACAACCTGCAAGAAGGAGACACGGTGGCCTTGGCCACCTACGCGGGTCGGGTCGCTCGCATCTTAGAACCCACCGATGCTTCGAATGCTTCGCGGATTCATCGGGCCATTGAGTCCCTGACCTCGGGTGGCTCCACTGCGATGTCGTCGGGTATTGATATCGCCTATGATCTGGCTTCTGAGGCCTTTGAAAAGGGTGCTGAGAACCGTGTTGTGATTCTTAGCGATGGAGACGCCAACGTAGGTGCTACCTCCTGGGAAGACATGCTGGAGCAGATCAAGGGGCATGCAAACAAGGGTGTCACCCTCTCCACCATTGGTTTTGGCCAAGGAAACTACCAAGACACATTGATGGAGCAGTTGGCGAACAAAGGTGATGGAAACAACTACTATGTAGACTCTCAAAAAGAGTCGGATCGTATCTTCCAGGACAAACTGACTGGAACCATGATTACCGTTGCTCGCGATACCAAAATTCAGGTGGAGTTCAACCCTGATGCAGTCGAGTCATACCGTTTGATTGGCTATGAAAACCGTGACATTGCGGACAAGGATTTTCGCAATGACCGTGTAGATGCAGGAGAAGTGGGTTCCGGTCACAGTGTCACGGCATTGTACGAAGTTGTTTTGCAGGATGATGCGGAAGCTGAAGAACTTGCAACGGTCCGTCTACGCTGGGAGAAGCCGGGCGCAGATGGTAAGGCCACAGAAAGGGAATTTGCCTTTAAATCAGATGCGTTGAAGTCGGATGCGAATGATGCCAGCAAGAGTCTGAAGCTGGCGTATGGTGCGGCGACATTGGCAGAAGTGCTGCGACAGAGTCCACACATTTCAAGGGTAGATCTGGGACGCTTGCGTGAGATGATTCAAGAGTCATTTTCGGACGAAGACACCCGTGAGTTGGCACGCTTGGTCACAAAGGCGGAGCGTTTGGGTGCTGGTAGAAGTCAGCGCCGATGGGCTTCGAGTTCGGAACGGTAGAGGGGTTCCGGCAAGCGTGCTGTGGGCGTCGGTTTTCGGACCGGCGCCCTTTTCTTTATTTACGTCCAGAGAGTGCGGTCGTGAGTGCCATGGAGATCATGAAACCAATAGCGCCATCGTACACGGCATCTCCCAGGTTCAACACATGAGTCCATCCCAGCATGCTCACCATCCCCAGTCCTGCGGCAATCAGGTATCGCTGGCTGCTCAATGTCCATCCGAGTACGCGGGCGACCATAAGAGGAGCAAAACATGTGGCCATTAGGCCCCAGGCAATGGTGACCAAATCGAAGACACTGTCGGGTCCGACCAGTGCGATCAGCATCGATAGGACCACGACGGTTACGGTGGCAATTTTGGATGCCAGATAGCTGTCTTTATGCCGTGTCGAAATATCTTGTGTGATGCTTGCGGATGAAGCGAGGACTTGAGAATCTGCTGTGGACATGGTGGCAGCAAACAGTGCGGCCAAGATGAATCCAACCAGGATCGGGGCCAAGTGTGCGCTGGCCAGCATGGGCAATGCGACTTCTTTATCGAAAATTAGGTCCGATTGGCCGTCAAAGTACACCCGCGAATACAGTCCCACGACCATGGTGAAGATGCTGAACAGGATGTACCAGGTGAAATAGGTCCGTCGCATCGTCGGGATGGAGTCTTCACTTTGAACCGTCATGGCCCGAATGATCATGTGGGGCTGACCGATGCCACCAAAGCCAGCGATGAACCACCCCAAAGCAAACGCCGCGACACCCAAGCTTGCATCCGATGGAGAGAAGCTCATTAAGCCTGGATCGATTTGGCGTAGGGCATCTGAAAGTTCTGCAAGAGGGACCACATTGAGGTGACACACCATCACCAACAACAACATTGCAAAAATCATCACAGTGGATTGGGCGATGTCCGTCCAAATCGATGCTCGGATGCCACCCGCGAAGGAGTAGGCAATCACCATGATGGTTCCGATAAAAATTCCTGTCGTGGGTTCCCAATCCAAGGTCGCTTGTAGTGCCTTCCCGCCCGCTTTCAGCTGGGCTGCAGCGTACAGGCATAGAAAGACGACGGTGAGTCCACCCAGCACCACTTGGAGGGTTTTGTCTGGTCCATCTCCATTGTTGGCCAGAAACCCGGCGACGCTGTGCGAGTCTCTTTCCTCAGACATTCGGCGGAGTTTTCGATGCACGAAGGTCCACGATAGGTAGTCTCCGGCTATCCATCCGAAGAAAAGCCACACGGCCGTGAAACCGTATGCATAGGTATAGCCAATGGCGCCAATGAACATGAAGCCGGAGTTGTTGGATGCAACGGCAGATAAGCCTGCAGCGACGGGAGATATAGAACGTCCTGCGATCAAGTAGTCATCGACGGCTTTGGTCGACTTCATGACCGATGCCATGCCAATGCCAAAAAATATCAGCATCGCGATCGTGAATCCGATCAGGGTCATGAATTCTCCTGTCTATTTTTTTCTATCCGGGCGGTCCTGGTATCGACTGGCCAAAGACTCGTACATTTCACGTACTTGGTATCGGTCAGCCCGGGCCATCCGGTCCATCGCTGACCGGGGGTGGATGTTGTAGAATCCAGAGATTGCATAGGGCAGGTGGTAGCCCCAGCGAAGCGCATCTCGCATACCCGCAAACTCTTCGACTAGGTCGAGAATGGGGCCGGCTTCGTGCTTGGGGTTGTCCAGGTAGAAGAGCAACAGTTCAAGCGGGCAGTTTCCAGCACCTCGCCCTATGCCGTGTAGGGTCGCGTCGACGAAATCTACGCCTTCATCGATGGCTGCGATGCTGTTCGCGAAAGCTTGTTGTTGGTTGTTGTGGAAATGGACCCCGACTTTGATGTCCTCTCCCAAGTAGTTCATGTATTTGTGAACCAAATACCGAACATGGAAGGGGAATAGGGCGCCAAA
>PALY01000013.1 GCA_002707085.1 Deltaproteobacteria bacterium | reverse complement strand
TTTCTGGGTTCGTTGAGAACACCATCGACAACCGAACCTCATTGGCAACCCAACTGCCACACGCGAGCAATATCAAGGCCGTTGNAATCCCACCTCGGCTGCGCCCAGTCCGGAAAAAGTCTCGGTACGACGCAAACCAACGGAGCGGTTCCGTACCTGCGATAAACAAGGCCACTTCAATCAGACCCAGAGCAAATACGCTCAGCAGCGGTACACTCAACAGGTTGAACCACCGGTGCGCCTTCATCCAATCACCACCGACATAGACGACAAAGAAGAGTCCAGCACAGGCGGTAAGCCACAACATCCCACGGGCGCGCCAACCTGGGCGCCGCAAAGTCGCAAACCAAATGGTGGGAATCAATGCAGCCAAAAACCACACCCGCGCCTTGATCCAGAATTTTTGTACCGGAAGCCACCAATCCGCTGGATTGGAAACACCTGCTTTCGCATCCCAACCCAGCAACACGGCCACAACAATCAACAAAGAAAGGCCCAGCCACCGCAAACGGNGGGTAAAGCCCACCAGACCGGCAATCACAAAGGGGATCGCATNCGTCCCGCCATGGTCAGTGAACCATTNGACAATGTACTTCCATCCCTTTTTGTCCCATAGGAATGGCTTGAACGCGCGGCCACTACCCAATTTTGCATAGTACGTATTGGGGAATTCCCAGGCGAAATACCAATATCGCCATGCATGGTAGGCAATGAGAGGCACGAAGAGTACCNCCGTCCACACCAGCAATTTGCCCCANCGCACACCCAAAGAGTCAACCTTGGCCTCTTCACTAAAGAGCGTATGCCAACCGCGTACGCCGCCCGCGATGGCCGCATACATGATCCCCTCTGGCCGTGATGCACAGAGGGCGAAAAAGATCAGCGCAGACCACGGCCGGCCACCATCTTCTATTTCTTGAACACTTCGAAGCATTCCCCAGGTAAGGAGAAAACAAAACAGGCTGTTCTCNAGCCCCGATGCGTTCCAGACCACAAACTGCACGTTAATCGCAGCCAGAAGTGGCGCTATCAACGCCAGNGTATCGCGATGGATGGGNGCTTCTTCACGAACTGGCAATGCGCGTCGAACCAATGCCCACATCAACGGTAGGGTTGCGACACCAAAGAGCCAACCCAACACCTTTGAGGTCGTAAACGTCGGCATTCCCAGCGCATAAAAGGCNGCAATCAGAAATGTCCAAGNNGGGTTGGAGTAGCCCTCNACCCGTTCTCCNCCCGCATANGAAGCAAGCCCCTCGCCGTCGACCAGGTTGCGTGCATAGGCAAAAGAGATGCCCGCGTCTTCAATATAGAATGGCTGCGGGATGCAATACACCAAATAGTGGCCGGTATACACCAGTGCAATCAACGCAAGCGCCGACACAGCACGCCGTGTCTGCCCGTTCAAGGTTTGCCACCAATGTCCAAGTCGCCGAGGCACTCGGTCCATCCTTCTCACCACTGTCTTCGCACCGGGTGATGCGAACATCCACTAAATCGTCTTTTCGANGTTGCCTTCTTGAGCAGCCGCTTCGGCNGCCATCTGCTTTTTCATCTCATCAAGTTGTGCCTGAGCGCCAGCGTTGGCAGTCTTGGCCTTGATTTCTTTGAGTTTGGTATCCAAGGAGTCATCCTGTAATTCTGAACCCACATCCGCTTCAGCCTGCAGCTTTCCAATGCCCTCACGAACATTATCCAAAGCGCGAATATCCGCATCCGTACTCAAGCCATCCAACGTTGATTGAATCTTGATTCGAGCCTCTGCATTGGCCTTCTTGGCCAACATTTCATGCTTCTCTCTCTTGAGCTTTTCAATCTCGCCCTGAAACGAAATCAATCCGGATTTGGCTTCTTCTGCTTGAGCGCTGACTCGTTCCAATTCGGTTTGGATATTGGCGATATCTGAAACCAGTTCGTCCTTTTTCTGGATCAAAACCAGCGCAGCTTCATCTTCGCCTTCCTGTACAGCAATTGGAATCTGCGCCTGCACATCTTTCAACTGCGCGCTCTTTTCTTCCAATTCTGTTTGAAGCTTGTTCCTCAAGTACACGATTCCGCTGACCGCTTTCTTCAATTCACGATGCTTCTTGATGCGCTCTTCGATCGCAGATTCGTATACAGCCTCTGCATTGCTTTGCTCCATGTCCGAAGCGAAAACCGACAGCATGCCTTTCCATACATTTGCGATTCGGCTAAAAAAACCCATGACTGTACTCCTCTGGTGCAGTGTGTCGACGCAGATNGAATCGTATACTACTCGCCAGCATATCCTGTTGTAAGAACCTTACGTCATTGTCTGCCATCATTATCNATTTAAACCTTGAGAGTTTGTATGTTTTGGTTTGCCCTTACTAGCGCATTTGTGGCATCTGCATCGCCCACAGACACCACACACAGCCCCGTTTCCACACACCACAACCAAATGATTCAACAGCTCGANTCTTTTGCAGGTGAGGACGCACCCAAACCCACTCTTCGGTCCCATTTCGTCACCGTCTACGGCTACATCCCATATTGGATCGAAAACCCGCTTTTGGTCGACTATGACTCCCTCACCCATGCCGCTTGGTTCGCTGTAGACCTAGATGCCTCAGGCAACGTCATCAATACCGATAACTGGACCAATATTGCAGCCGATCTTGTGGATGTGGCACATGCCTCTGGCACCAAAGTACACCTCACACTCGCCTGTTTTGATGATGACATCCAAGCGGCAGTACTTACGAATCCAGACAACCGAGCGCGGGCTGTCGCTGGGCTGGCCGATTTGGTCAACTCCTATGGTGCAGATGGCATCAACATCGATATCGAAAGTATGGAGCCAGTACTCAAAGAAGACCTTGTGCTGTTTACCCAAGAAATGGCAGCAGCGGTTGATGAAGTCTATCTGGCGATGCCTGCGGTCGATGGAGATGGTGCATACGATTTTGATGAACTGGCAGCCGCATCCGATGGCCTGTTCATTATGGCCTACGACTACCACTGGAAAACAGGCAACCCTGGACCTGTGGCACCCATGACCGGCGGAGGACCATGGGGCATTCATGCCATGGATTGGACCTTAGAAGACTACCGAACGTGGGGGACTCCCGACGAGTCCATCGTGATTGGCATGCCCCTGTATGGATACGAATGGCCCACGGACGACGACTCAGTGCCTGGAACGGCGACCGGTGAAGCGGATGCCCGAATCATCAGTACCGCGATGAATATGGGGTATGAACACGGCGAACGCTACGACGAAGTGACCGACACTCCTTGGACCTACACAGGCTCCAGTCAGTTGTGGTACGACGATTACGACTCTCTTGAATTGCGAATCGAATGGGCCATCAGTGAAGGGGTTCAAGGCATTGGTTTTTGGGCGGTAGGATACGAAGGCGGAGACCCTGAATTCTGGAATATGGTGGACGAATGGACCACGGAAGAGTCGGATGCAGACACCGACACTGATGCGGATACCGATGCGGATACCGATGCGGATACCGATGCGGACACCGATGCGGACACCGATGCGGACACGGACACAGGAACTGCAACGGCGGAGTGGCAGGACAAGGGTTCATCGGAAAGCAACCCAAAAGGGTGTGGCTGCTCAGCATCACCTTCGACACCATTACGGACCGGTATTTTCGTCCTATTCACGATCGCTTTGACCGGTCTTCGTAGACAGCAAAAGACCGTCTAAACTAAAACCGGCTTTGCCATGCTCGAGACCGGCGACTGCCTTTATTCAAGTTGCGGAACAGGGCGCCGCGAAAGACCATGACTGGATGGAACAGCAGCAAGCTCGCCACCCCCATACCCATCTGCAGCACACCCGTTGGACCTGGAATCAAGGACCCAAACCCCAGAGCGACAAGCAATAGGTGTGGAACAACCCACTCCGGTCCATTGGCCTGCATGAAGCGAAATGAGCGCACCAGGATGTCCATCGAACCCGTTCTTCGGTCTTGGTAAATGACTTCGGGCCACGGGTTGAACAAAATGAAAATCACAATGGTGACCAATATAAAAACCATGTCTGGAAGGCTTCCATATGCAAAGCCCAAGCTCAAAATCCAGTGAAGAAAGAAGATGCCCATCACATCCCACAGGTGGTTTCCGATGCTGTCTTTGATGATTGAAAACCCAAGAGGGTTGGTTCTCTCCAGGCTTTGACCCACCAAAAACAAATATGCACCCGCCATGGTGATCATCACAAAACCAGCGGCAAAGCGGCCGATGATTCCCAATGGGGACAATAAGATAGCAAAACCACCCACAATAAATGGTAGGGCGATGCTAAATAGCCACACAGCGGGACCACGACCGATCGCCTTTAAGGTATCGGTGGCAGTATCAATGTAGAGCTGAATCGTGCTCTTAATCATTCAAGGTCCAGCAGCAGCACACGTGGGGTTTACTTCCCCCGGCGTGCCGTAATTATCTCTAGAAGAACTGGAGTCGAATTCCAGTGATGCAGCTTCCGAGAGACACCAGTTGCCACCATTGTCATTCAAAATGGAAGAAATGGAGGAACCCAACAAGCCACCATCAAACATCAATGAATGACCTTCAGCAGTGGCGGGATCAACATCATCAAACGAGGACACATGGTAGTCCACCGTATCCATTTCTACACCGTCCGTAAGTGGATTACCCAGCCACACAGACAATGTAGAAGGCGTTGTATTGTTCATTCTGAATCCGGCATCAAAATGGTGGTCATCGGCCCCACCTGGACGAGAACCGTACTTGTAGTCACACGCACTGGAGTCACCGAGGGCAGTCTCCACCGTCGTGGCGTTGTAACAGAACAAAGCAGCCTCTCCAGGCTCTATCGTCACCGCTTTTCCTTCATACACCTCAAAGTAATCACAAGACGATGTTCCAGACACACACTCGTTGTCCTCCATCTCAAAGGTCCAATTGTCCAAATAGAGGGTGATTGAACTGACATTGGTGACTTCGAACCATTCGTTGTTTCGTTCGGTTCCTTCAGGATTGACCATAAGTTCAGAGAAGATCAATACATCTGTCGATGACAACGCGAGAACACCGTCTTCATCGATAAAACCATCGCAGTCATCGTCCACCCCGTCAGTGGTCGAAGGGTCGGACGAAACTCCTGGATGAACATCCGGATCGTCATCATCACAATCTTCGTCCTGTGTGTACCCGTCGCCATCGTCGTCATCAATGCAGTCTGGGTCGCCATCACCATCGCTGTCGGCAAACAAGCCATCGGTCAGAGAACCATCGCAATCCGAGTCGATATCATCGCAAAACTCATCCGCCCCACCATGGATGGTAGCGTCATCATCATCACAGTCATCGCCACCGGATGCCACAGTATCGTGACCGTCGCCATCGTTGTCATCGTCGACACAATCTGGAAGTTCATCGCCGTCGACATCCGAGAAGATACCGTCCGTCAATGAACCGTCGCAGTCAGAATCAACGGTATCGCAACTTTCAAGAGCGCCTGGATACGTCGTCGATTCATCATCATCGCAGTCGTCATCGTCGGCCTCGTTGTACACACCAGAAGCATCACAGTAGCAACGAGAGTCTCCAGGGTCACCATATCCGTCGCTATCTCGGTCCGCGTACCACGTCAGGCAACCTGACGCGCCCAAGTCGTTTGTATCCGCGTCACAGTCGTCGTCATACGCTGTCGCACACGTTTCTGTGGCACCTGGACGAACCGCCAAAATGCTGTCATTGCAGTCTCCACCGGCCGTTACACCTGTCGGTGGAGAATCATCACCGTACCCATCCCCATCAGCGTCTTTACGACACGATGAAGAGGACTCGGCTTCCGCAGCACCCGGGAAGGTTGTAGCAGAACCATCATCGCAATCATCGTTGTCCAGTTCGTTGTATACGCCTTCCTCTTCACAACGACACTCGGAATCACCAGGGTCACCGTAGGAGTCGGCATCAACGTCGGCGTAATAAGTGTTGCAACTGGTGGCACCAAGATCATTGGTATCGCCATCGCAGTCGTCATCGTAGGTCGTTGAACAGCGTTCGTTCACACCCGGATTTCGGCTTGCATTGGAGTCCGCACAATCTGTACCCGCTGTCACACCAGAGGGTGGCGACACATCTCCGTATCCATCACCATCATCGTCCTTTCGACACGATGAAGAGGACTCGGCTTCCGCAGCACCGGGGAACGTCGTATCTGAATCATCGTCACAATCATCGTCGTCCGACTGGTTCCAAACACTGAATTCTTCGCAATAGCAACGGTCATCTGCAGGGTCACCATACCCGTCGCCATCTCGATCCGCGTACCAAGTAAGGCAGGACAACGCATTCCGATCATTGTCGTTGCCATCGCAATCATCATCGTACGAGGTCGCACAAGTCTCAGATGCAGACGGTTTGACGGCAAACCTGTCATCATCACAATCTGTACCCGCTGTCACACCGGAAGGCGGAGACACATCTCCATAGCCATCCTCGTCTTCGTCCTTGCGACACGAGGTCGANGACTCAGCTTCTGCCGCCCCAGGATGTGTGGTGGATGCGTCGTCATCGCAATCATCATCGTCCGACTGGTCGTAGACCCCACTCTCTTCACAGTAGCAACGAGAGTCCGCAGGATCCCCATAGGAGTCGCCATCGCGGTCCGCGTAGAAGGTCAGACACGTATCCGCATCCCGATCATTGGTGTTTCCATCGCAGTCATCATCGTAGGAGGTGGAACAACGTTCGTTCACGCTCGGGTTGCGAGCGCTATCGTCATCGTCACAATCATCCCCCGCGGTCACACCCGATGGTGGAGAAGAGTCTCCGTATCCATCGCCATCGTCATCTTTACGACACGAACTGCTCGATTCCTCTTCTGCCGCCCCCGGGAAGGTCGTATCCGAAGTATCGTCACAGTCGTCGTCATCCGTCTCGTTGTAGATGCCCTGTTCCTCACAACGACATTCCGAATCCCCGGGATCGCCGTAGGAGTCGGCATCAACGTCGGCGTAGTACACGATACACACCAGTGCATCCAGGTCATTGGTACCACCATCACAGTCATCATCGTACGAAGTTGCACACGTCTCTGGCTGACTGGTGTTTACCCCATCCCGGCTATCGTCACAGTCCGTACCCGCCGTCACGCCTGAAGGCGGCGAGACATCGCCATAGCCATCTTCATCTGCATCCTTTCTGCAAGACGTTGAGGATTCTTCCTCAGCAGCTCCAGGATGTGTGGTCGCAGCACCGTCATCACAATCGTCATCATCCAATTCGTTGTAGACGCCTTGCGCTTCACATCTACATTCCAGATCCCCCGGCTTGCCGTAGTCGTCAGTGTCCCGGTCCGCATAAAAATCGATACATACATCCGCATCGAGATCGTTGGTGTCGGTGTCGCAGTCATCATCGTAGGGCGTTGCACAGTCTTCATTGACGCTCGGATTGCGGTCGTCATCGTAATCATCACAATCGTTTCCAGGCAGCCCACCTGAACCGGGAACACCTTCTGTTGTCAGCCCAACGTGATCGTCGCGAACATAGCCATCGGCGTCCACATCATAATCATCGTTGTCCTCACAATCTTCGTCGAGACCGTTGTACTCAAGGTCATGCGCCCCCGGCCAAATATCGGGATTGGTGTCATCACAGTCACCGCCACGACCAAATGGCACTTCCACTTCTGAATCGGGAACCATGGTTTCGTAGTTTTCGTCCCAATAGCCATCTAAGTCTGCGTCACCATCGCCATCATCAAAACTACAGTTGTCATCGATACCGTTGTACGGAATTTCCGTAACTGTGGGATCCGGACTGATGTCAGCGTCATCGTCATTACAATCCACTTTTTCGCACGATGGGTATGCACACAGCGGGTGTTCCAAGTCATCGGCACACGATGGCGGACCACCACCGTCATCGGTGGCTCCGTCCCCATCGGCATCGCAGTCATCACCCAAACCGCCACAATCCGCATCAAAACCATCATAGAGGATGTCTTCAGCACCATCATTGACCGCTGCCGCAGTCAAACCGAGAAACTCCAGCACTTCCACATTTGAACTGGCCTCTGCGAGGACTGCCGCTTGAAGCGGATCCTCCATCAGCAAGGTCAAATCATCGCCGTCCTCATCATCCAAACAGTCCAGTCCATAGGCGTCTGTTTCGTCTGGATGGTACGCCGTACGCTGGCCATCACCATCCATATCGAAGTCATCATCTCCCAAACAATCTTGGTCAATGCGATCGTAAAACTCTTCAATGGCTTCGCTGTGTATTTGGGATCCTGGCATCGTAAAGCCATCGCCATCAAGACTTCCTGGCAGACCGGCCGGATCATCAACACAGTCACCACCAGGTAATGCTGTCCACCCTTCCAACGGAACAGTCTCGAAGCCCACGTACTCGTCGGCTACGTATCCATCACCGTCTTGATCAAAGTCATCTTGGGAATCGGAATCTGTTGCGACTCCACAATCCTGGTTGATTCCGTCATACCAAACATCGGTAGCGGCCGGATTAATTTCAGCACCCGAAATGGCACCATCTCCTGGACCTTCTGCAGCATCCCAGCAATCACCGGGCGGCAAAAACCCTGAGGATTCCACTCCAGTGGTCCCCAAACCCACATGTTCATCTTGGACATACCCATCGGCATCGGCATCGTAATCGTCATCGCCGGCACAGTTTTGGTCAAAACCATCGTACCAAGTCTCGTCCGCACCCGGAAAAATATCGCTTCCCTTCAGGTCTAAGCCTTCGGGTCCTTCCACTTTGTCCCAACAGTCGCCTTCAGCAACAGAGATGCCGTCGCCATCTCCGTCTTCGAAGTCCCATTTACTCCCACAACCCATGAGTAAAGGGAGCAATAAAAATGCGCCGCGCGCGTCCATCATGATGGTGACTCTCCCGGTTCCGTAGTGCAGGGTAGCTGGGAGACATGGCCGACAGCAACCTGCCCGCTTAACGCGATAGATATATCGGAAATCTCCGTACAGTCGCCGAACCACTAACTCGACACCCCAACAACCATGATCGAAGTACAAAAGCTCAGCAAACAATATGGCTCTGTCCGTGCCATTGAAGACATCTGCTTTACGGTGAAGGCAGGCGAGGTCGTTGGTTTTCTGGGTCCAAACGGAGCGGGAAAAACCACGACAATGCGCATTTTGTGTGGCTGCATTGGTGCCAGCAGTGGCCAGGTAAAAGTCAACGGATTGGACGTTGCAGAACACCCAATTGAGGTCAAAAAAACTATCGGCTATCTGCCGGAAGCTCCCCCGTTGTACGAAGTCATGACGGTGCGCGACTACATTGTGTTCGCTGCGACCATCAAAGGGGTCGAAGCTCCAGAGGCAGCAGCAGACAAAGTTCTGGTCCAAGTTGGATTGAACGAAGAGGTGGGCGGACGTCCCGCGTCCGAGCGAATCATCGGACATCTATCCAAAGGATACAAACAACGGGTTGGACTTGCTCAGGCGTTGGTTCACGAACCTCAAGTGTTGGTACTCGACGAACCCACCAGCGGCCTCGATCCGGCACAACGAAAGGAAATCCAAGCATTGCTCGTGGAGTTTGCCCGGTCATCAAACCGTACGGTGATCATATCCACTCATGTCCTGGCAGAAATCGAACAAATCTGCGACCGAGTCATCATGATCAGCAAAGGCAGCGTGGCCGCTGAAGGCAGTATCGCTGAACTGCAGAACGCAAGCGGCACACTCAACTTAGAAGTGGAATCACCGTCCGATTCGCTTCACCAAGCCCTGCTGCAAATCGATGGTGTAACAAAAGTTCAAATCGAATCAGACAGGTCATACACCATCTTTTGCAAAACAGATATTCGGGCGCAGGTTGCGAAGGTCGCATCGAAAAACGGACTGTTGGGACTACAACAAAAAGAAGGCTTGGAAGACATTTACCTTCGCCTCACGGACAAGCAGCCATGAAGGTAATTCTGACCATTGCTCGCCGAGAACACCAGGCGTATTTTTCGACCCCCATGGGGTGGATGTGTCTGTGTGGATTCGTCGCATTGACCGGCTTTTTCTTTGCAGCAATGACGGGAGAATTCGCTGTCGCTGCGACACGAACGGCCATGAACCCGTTTCAAGAAAACACTGCAGACCTCAACTCGTGGCTGATCCAACCCTTTTTCGCCAACACTGCCGTGGTGTTGCTCATGCTGTGTCCTGCGCTCTCGATGCGTTTGTTCGCAGAAGATCGGAAACATGGTTCATTAGAACTTCTTCTCTCATCCCCTATTTCCAGCGCACAAATCGTTCTCGGGAAGTACCTGGGCGCGATGAGTTTCCTCGGTGTCATGCTGGCATCCACCTTACCCTTCACTGCCATCCTGTACTGGCTTGGNAGCCCAGACAATGGTGTGATGGTTGGCTGCTATTTGGCCACATTCTTGATGTCTGCCAGTTTCATCGCTGTCGGCATGTTGACCAGTTCGATGACCATCAATCAAATGGTTGCACTCGTCCTGGGTTTTGGAATGCTCCTCGGATTGTGGGTCCTGCCCTGGGCTGCAGTCATCGCCGGTCCAGGGTGGGGAGATGCGCTGGCTGACATTTCCATGTTGTCTCATATAGACCAACTCATGAAGGGGCTGGTCCACACAAAAGACATTGTGTACTTCGTTAGCTTCACAGGCTTGTTTCTGTTCGCCACAACTCAGCGTGTAGAGGCATACCGATGGCGCTAAAGAACAACGCTTGGATACTGGGTGCCATCGGTGGCATCACATCACTTGCATTTGGCATCTACGCGGCCCGGATTGGCGAGGGTTCACTCGACCCCACTTGGACCATTGCGGGTGGTTCGGGTCTTGTGTTGCTGGTGTGCTGGCTCATCATCGATCGCATCTCCCTAGCGAATACACTCCGATCGAGAAGCTTCCAACTCTCAAGGGGTGCAGCCATCCTCACTGTGGTGGCCACAGCCATGGCAGTGGGCGTCAACGTGATCGCCACACAACACGATCATCGCTGGGACATCACCACCCACAAACGGTACGCGCCATCCGATCAGACCATCAAGGTGATCCAAGGACTTGATCGCGACGTGTCCGTCCACGCATTTTTTGTCGGAGAAGGCCTTGAAAAAGCTGAGTTCAAAGACAGGTTTGCGGGCTATCAAGCTGAGAACTCACGACTATCTCTGACGTTTCACGACCCTGTTCTGTCCCCTTTGATGGCTCAACAATACAAAGTCGATGGGACTCACCCCACCGTAGTACTTACTTCAGGTGAAGCCACACAAAGAATTGAGTCTGACCTGGGTGAAGAAGCGATCACCAACGCATTGATTCGAGTGACCAGTGATCGTGAGCACATCATTTGTACCACCACAGGGCATGGTGAGATCGACCCAGATGATGATGAAAACCCCTCATCCATAGTGTCTCTGGTTGTTAAGATGGAGGGTCAAAACTACACCTTCAAGCGAGTCAACCTGTTGCGAACTGAAGGTGTCCCTGAAGAATGCAGCCTCGTCTTGATTCCCGATCCACAAGTGGATTGGCTGGCTTCCGAGTTGGAGTACCTGGCGTCCTACATTGGCGCAGGAGGCCAAAGTGTTGTGCTTCTGGATCCAGGCCATGCAACTGGGTTCGCAGAAGATCTGAAGCGCTATGGCATCGATGTAGGAGACGACCTGATTCTTGAAAGCAATCCCGATCTACAGCTCGGGGGTGCGGACGCCTCTTTCTTGATTGTGGGTACGGAACAGTTGGCCGTACATCCCATCACCAACCCAACAAAGGCCATGCTTCTCTTTCGGGTTGCACGGACGGTGCGAACCACCGTCAACCCTATGGATGGGATTAAAGTATCTGAACTGATCAAGACCAGCGGCTCCACCTGGGGTGAAACCACTTTGGATGGAAAAACACCCCCAGCCCCTGATCCTGATGTTGATCCCGTAGGCTCTTTGAGCATCGCCGCCACCGCCGAAATCACTGCGCCTGGCGCCTTAAAAATCAGCCAAACACTTCCACAACCGGGTGAAGAATCCAACAAAGAGAATCCAACGATTACCCTCAACAAAAAAGTGGGCGGACGCATCACCGTCTTTGGGGATTCTGACTTCACAAGTGATCAACTGATCGATCAAGGCGGCAACCTGGATCTACTTCAAAACACCATTGCCTGGATGGTAGGAGAAGCCAATCAAGTGAGTGTTCGGTCCAATGCCTCTGCGCGAGGTGCATTTACCATGGACAATGTCCAAGTCTTGATCGTTTGGCTTGTCAGTGTTCTTCTGGTTCCAGCTGCGGCTGTAGGCGGTGGAGTGGCTACTTGGCTGTCACGCCGCAAACGCTGAACCCGAAAACAACAACGCCCCGGAAAAACCGAGGCGTTATCGACGTTTGAAGATGGAGCCTTAGCCCATCACCTTTCCAAGCTTCATGCCAATGGCCATATCCGAGACCTTCAACTTGCCGGTCGCAAACAGCATCATCGCTGAGTTGGGGTTGGTGAGAACCTTTTCGAAGGTGTCTTGTGTGCAGCTAACCGTACAGTTCGCCGCGCCATCGATTCCTTCAGAAACGCTACCCGGAGCATCTTTCAAGTTCACAATCCAGCTACCCGCACCTTCGATATCGAACTGAATGACAGCATTCATGTCGTCAATAAGATGAGGCTTATTGCTAATTTTGTTGGGAAGGTATTCACCGAAAAATCCGAGCGTTTTGGACATCTGTCCTCCTGTATTCAAGTAGGAACCCCTTTCTATGGGTCCAACCCCTACTGAGCAACCATTCAATTGTGCAGGTTTAGTGCAACATCCGTTTTGTGGAGGACTTGTGCAGGGATCCGGAACGAACCCATCTTCCGTTTTTCCCACCCATGCCAATCACTGCCCCCACTGATTCCCATGCCAAGACCATGCGATAAACGTGACAAACGGTTTCTTGCCGATTTGTTGGGGCGGTAAGATTCAAGTGCATCCAGACCCGCAGCAGCAAAAGAAGCGGCCCACTCTTCCGCCTGTTTCGGTGGTGGATGGGCCCAAGCAGTCCACCCCCCTGCATCTTTCGCCACCGAGAGTGCGTCCAGAAACGCCATATTCAGTTCAGGAATACGGTCTGCTGACCCGCCAACATACTGCTCAAAAGCCTGGTGAAGCGTCGAAGTAATGCCCGCTGCTACTACAGCCCGAGCCAGGTGTACCCGTGTGAGCGTCCGCAGTCCTTGCCGTGCTTGGGCATCCGCCTTTGGAATATCCAAGCCCAACAGATCAATGCTTTCGTCATACCAACTCGCTCGCCACCGCGCGCGATCACGACACCACTCTGCGAAATCAGCTGGCATTTCCCCTGGAAAGTAGACCAGCAAATGCAATTCACGATTCTCGTGCATGGTGGAAAGCTCGACACCCGCGACCAATCGAATGCTGTGTTCACCGAAGTTCCGCACACCCGAACCAAGAACAGGCGGCAAATCATGATCGGTAATGGCCAAAGCCGACAGTCCAGCTTGTGCTGCCATTCGTGCCACATCTTCAGGTGCATACAAACCATCCGAATGAATCGTATGGCAATGCAAATCTACACGAGGACCTTTATCGGCCCTACGCCGACGACTCATCGTGCAGCTGAAGTTTCAGATTCGAGGTCATCCAACAGGCGAATGTGCGTCTCTACAATGGCGCGCAACTCACCAATCAACTGGTGACGCTGCGCTCGCATCCCGACAAGTTCACCCTGTATTTCCTTTCGCTCATCCGCCGCAGCCATCATAATTTTCTCGGCTTCCAGACGGGCTTCTCCCAAAAGAACATCACTCTCTCGACGTGTCGTGCGCTCCATGTCATCCCGGACCTGGCGGGCCAACTGAAGCGTCTCTTTCACTTCATGCTCTTCCTCACGCAGTTCAGCGATCTCGGCTTCACATCGAGCAATCTGCTCACGCAAGCGTTGGTTCTCTTTCAAGAGGTCTTCCATGGTCTCGCGGATTTCTTCTAGAAAACCACGAACCTCGTCGGGATCGTAACCGCGACGGTTGGCAACGAATTGTTTTTGAATAATGTCGAGAGGTGTGACGCGCATGATGTCCAGTCCAGATCAAGGCTTGGGTGGGCTAGATTCAGCGATTACTGAAGCTCCCTCTTCTGCCGTTATCGCAGGAGACCCTACCCAGTCTACCTTGGGATGAGCAGTTCGCACCCATTGTTCAAGGCTATTCATTGGAGATGGCTCCAATTTAGATTGTTTTACCAAGGCTTCTAAGTCTGGCAAACCGTCTTCACTGGCCACAATCGCCACCGCAGCACCCGGCACATAGATTCGGAAGTTGCCCTCTCCCGTCGCCCACTGACCTCGGTTGGCGCGAACCCCCTTATGGACGAGCGTCGGACCATTTTCCGTCACAGCAATAAAGTCGATCACCGCCATGTCTTCCGCATCAAAAAGGATTTCCCAACCATCTTCCACAGATCTAAACTCTGCCTCGATGGGCATTTGAGGTCGTACCTCTTGTGGACCCAAGACTTCTATTCCCATGATCGTCGCAGCCACGCCCATCACACCCGCGACCAACCACCAACGCAACGGACTGGGAGGTGCGGGACGCGGAGGCGGAAGTTCCGCCATTGTGTCCACTTCTGACCATGGGCGTGATCGGGCAGCCTCCAACGCAGATACAGCAACGGGACCCAACAACACATTTCCGGACCATCGACCGGGGCCATGAATCACAGNCCCTCGAATGTGATGACGAGGCAAATGCCCGTCCACTACAAGGTTTCGTAAAGCTGGGCTCACCGCTCTGAGTTCTTGCTCACTCATCAACCATGCATCAGACCCTGCGCGGATCGCTGTAGGACCCAGTGTTTTTTCCAATTTTCGGCGCACTTTCCGGGCGTCTGGGTGCAACACAATGGCCGCCACATCTGTCAACGTCAGGCTGTGATCGGCAGGCTGAACCAAATCGGATGGTGCAATAATTCCACCCCGAATCAAGCGAACCGCCCGACTACACCGAGGACAACGATCCACATGTTCTCTGTACGATTCGGACAAAATCGACATGGGTTCCGGACACCCTTGTTCGGCTACATTTGCGATGCGACCGATCAGTTGATCAATCCGACCATCGGACCATCCACCCAAAGGCGTACCCTCCTGACGAGCCAGGCCTCGCACACGTTCGCGAATGTCTTCCCGAGCGCTAGACAACACCACAGGACCAATGGCAGCGGTCCGTCCGACATCATCCATGGTCATTCCATCGCCGTAGTGCAAACGCAGAACTGCATCACCAACTGGATCGACTGCGGACACCAAATCGGTGCGCCATGTCGGCGGCACGTTCATCCCCAAATCAGCTTCTCCGACCTGACGTTGAATTTTTCCACCTTTCACACGNTCCAAAAACTCNTGGGCGAGCAANCCCGCCATTTCTTCGGCCTGATCGGGTGAAAGCCCTTGGGGCAAACTCAGCATGACATGGTCTCGAGCATCNCTCAGAGTCGCGGGCCGGACACGGACTCCAGACATCATCAAATTCCAAGCCACACGCACGGTAACGACCACCCAAACGGTGGGAGCAACACGCTGAACTTGGCTACTGGGAGAGCCGATAGACATGATTAAACAGGGGGGAGAAAGGACGGGTGAAACGAAAAACCGAACGGTTTCGTTGCCACGGACCTATATCCTAACGCATGCGAGGAACTCCGCCGCTTACAGACGAGTCCACCCGCCATTTAAAAGACGGGTGCAGTTCGCAGCTTACGCGGCGGCGATTTCGGATTCTGGTTGAAGACCCGCCAAAATCATTTCGTTCACCAACGTAGAGGCAATCACCTCTGCAAGATGTTCGTCACCGTACTCACGCACCAACTCGCTGTAGAAGGTCTCGATAAGTTCGCCAAGTGTTGTTCGATCATTGTTCATGATGCCGCTCCTTATGGTCCAAATGCCACCGGGATTATCTGCACATTCCGTGCCAATACAAGACCCAAACCCCTCAGCGCATTGTTTGTTTCAAAAACGACACATGTATTAAAATCTTTACACAAATAGTCCACTTTCTTTACGACCTACGGTGACGCAATAACGGCGCCAAAAACGTGCGACACTCCTGCAGTTCGCAAAACTCTGGCGACCGAATTCATGGTGGCACCCGTCGTCAACACATCATCAACCACCAAGATTCGATCCGGAAGGGAAATGGCGCGCAAGCCAAAAGCATGGACGCCCAACTCTCGTCGTTCACTCCCCGTGCGACCTGCTTGTTCACGCCCATCAATGCGTTTCACAGCATTCAATACCGGAACCCCAATCGACGCCGAAACCTCGTTCGCCAATCTGCATGCTTGGTCGAAACCGCGACGCATTCTACGAACCGGAGGAACAGGGACGTACACGATCGCATCCACGGCCATCAATTCCACAACCTCTTTCAGTGCGACCCCCAAACAGAGGCCAAGATAATCAGCGACGCGAATGGAACGCCCATACTTGGCCAACCGAACCAAGGCCCCATGGGGGCCATCATAGTCGCCAATGGTCCAACACCGAACCACAGACGGAGGGGTGGTTGTCATGCGCAACCGACCGCGAACCAAAGACTCACAAGGCCCACAAAGTCCAGCACGCCTTGGACTGTCCGGTACCAAGGAACACAAAGGGCACTGGGTGGGCAACAGCGACTGGACAAGGTCATTCAAAAAAGCCATGCGGTGGCTATAGAGGCCCCACACTGGGGATACAAACATCCAATGACTGCCACCCTGTTCTACAATTCGGCAGGTAGATTAATTGTGGTTCATCACCGAAGAACCAAATGCGAACGTTTCCATGCAGGAAGAACGAACGTTGCTTCGTGGATGTTTTTCTACTGAACCCTATGGCCCAACTGCTGCCGAAGTTCATCAATGCGCTTCTGAACATCAGCAGTATCCAACCCCTGGTACCGAGCCGGTAGCATTCGTCGAGAACTGGATTCAAACACCGCAAGCATCTCCATATACTCAAGCATACGCGTGTCGCGACTGGGGATCAGATCGCGTGTCGCTTTGTCCAAATCTGACTGCTCAACCACATCACGATCGTCATCGTTCGCCACCCCAACTGCAGCCAAAAGAACCGCCTCCAACTCTGCTCCTGAAAACCCGTCGGTCTGCCCACTCACCACAGAAATGTCGACATCATCAGCCACAACAATCTTGTTCTTTCGCAGCAATGCATTCAGAATCGATGTCCGGCCCGACGCGGTCTCTGGGAAAAAGAATGGAATCTTGAGATCGAAACGGCCCGGCCTTTTTAAATCTGTGTCCAGCTTGTCGGGTCGATTGGTCATCATCAGCATGACCACTCGACCCCGATGACTGGTGTCGCTCATAAACTCTTTCAACCGAGCAATGACACGGCTGGATGTTCCACCATCACCGCCCGAATCCGCACCCATCGAGCGGTCTGCCTCATCAATGATCAAAAGAACAAAGCCCAAACCTTCGACAACATCCAGGATTTTCTCTAGATTGCCTTCGGTTGAACCCACCCATTTTTCGCGAAAGTTCTTAAACTTGAGGCAAGTCAGACCACTCTCTGCGGCGAACGCTTCCGCTATAAACGTTTTACCGGTACCCATGGGGCCAACAAACAGGATGCCCATCGGAACCCGACGCGTATTGCCTTCCTTGATTGCACGGGCAACGCGCATCAAATCCGCTTTTAGTCCCTCCATGCCACCAACTTGGTCAAAATCATGCGCAGGGTCCACAAACTCGACCAGGCCGTGGCATTCACGTTCGATGATCGACTTCTTTCGCTGACTCACGGTCCGGAAGAGAATTGGTTCCCCGGACTGGCGCGCTTTGCGAAACAAACCCTGCACCTGGATCAACGACAATCCAGCGGTAATCTTCGCAAGGGCCTGATCATCCATCTCTGCTTCCACGCCCTGGTGATCCGTACCGCCTATGAACGCTTCTCTGTCCTCCCGGCTGGGCAAAGGAATCTTCACAGTCGCCAACTGAGCGCTTGCAACAACACGACGATGAACGTCCGATAAATGCTCGGTCACCAACACAATCAGATTGTCACTCCCCAACAAGCGAGGATCACTGGCCCAACGCTGCATGGCCACCAAATTCGCTTTGTCCCGATCACTCATGTACGAGATTCCACCCATGGGTACAATCATCTCTACAAAGTCAACAATCACAGCGGCCCGCTGCGTCGGATTGGTCACCAACATTTCCAACAGGGGCAACACTTCACTGGTCTGATTGGGAAAAGCACCGAGGGGGTCATTTCCTCGAATGGCGCGTCTCGCATTCACCACATTCAGACACCGCCCATGCATGGCTTTGTCCGGAAAGCCCACACCCTCACTGACGTTGTAGGTCAAAACGATATCTTTTGACCGAGACAAGAAACGTTCAAGAAATTCCCGGAGGCCAATGTGAACAACACTCCCATCTTCTGCAGTCCATGGGAATACATCCCGAGTGTTTCCGTGAAGAAGGAACATGCTGGACTCGCCCGCCAAATAGCGTTCCTTCAATTCTTCAGCCCAACTGGGAAGAGATTGACTCAAACTATCCGCCCGTCAGAAGAACAGGAATCAATCCTCGACCTTTGGCCAACGGTGCCAAAGCCTTGCCCAACCTTGTACCATCNACAGGCGACNAGCATGCACACGCATGACCNGCGACTTTACTCGACACCAACAGATCNCCCGCCTGCACAGGACCGCTTTCAGCCTCTACCAAGCATAAGACCACTCCGGCGATCGCTACCGACACCGCACCTGTTCGAGTGACACCGCCCAAAAGAACACCGGGAGCATCCGTGACGACCCCCACAACCCGTGGGTCTGCCGGCTTCCGAACCCGGGCAACGCGCTCTCCGGAATCATTGATCCGAACCACATCACCGACTTGCAACGCTCCCGTTGCATGAAAAATCTGAGCCAACCCACCTGAAGATTTGGACACCACCAAGTCACCACGAATGGAACCGTGAACATCCATGCCTTTGGATGCATCTTGGTTTCCTATGACCACTTCAGCCCCACCCCGAGAGTTGAGATGAAGGGCTCCATCCCTACGAGCAGAAGCCTGCCGGCCTTCAACCGACCGGATCTGCAGCGCTCGCTGTGCTGAATCGACCGTTAAATCCCCACGAAGTTCAAACGCCTCCGCAATCATTTTCGGTGCCTTGATGACATTCGATGCATCCAATGTCGTCACAGTCGCACCACGACAACTCACCCCACCGCTCAACACCGACAAGCCACCACGATTGATGGTCAGCCCACCGGTCATGGCATCCCCTGAACGTTTCACGGCTCCAATAGAATCCGCATCCACGTCACCGGTTCCACTGCCAACCAATGACTCCAACTCAGCACACATCGACTGCAGGCCAGCCATCTGAACCTTGATGCCATCTATGCTGCGCTGTAGTTCACCAAGCGCCAACTGTTCCGGTGCATTCTTGTCCCGTTTACGAAGGTTTCGGATAAGGTCGGGCGCCCGGCTTTCCACGCTATCCATACGAGAATTGAGGTCCACCACATCCCCGCCTGGACCGACCAAATCCTCCATTTCAAGCTCTAAACGATCAAGCCGACCCTCATCTTTGTCGACCTCATCCAGTCGAGTCGTGAGCGCCTCCATACGACGAATCACTGCCTTCAACTCACCGCCATCTTCGACAGCGACCAAGCGCGCTTGTATTGCCGCGATGCCATCAACGATACGCTTCAAACGAGTTTGGAACTGTTCTACCTTGGGGACCGAGCTGGTGGCTGCTGTAAGCTTGTCTTCAAGCACCCCCATTCGCTGCGCCGCACGCTCCAGGTCTCGACCCAGAATCAAAGATTGACCCAGCACCGGAATGCGCAGCCCATTTTCATCTTCAAGCTTGCCCGAACGAACCACTCGGATGCTCATCCAGCGAACCCCATGAGTAAACATTTTGGAGTCTACTGGGATTTTCTGACCTAAAACTACGCGGTAAAAACCACCAGGCGAGACATCCACATCTTCTAGGACTTCTTCCCAATAGACTTTGTCTCGCCGGCTACCGCTCTTTTGATGGCCATGGAGCTGGAACTGCAGGCAATACCCACCCGGGTTTGCAGGACGCTTGTCTCCCCGCGACAATCGACCATGGAATTCAATCAGCGAATCCATTCCACTCCCAGCTCCCCATCCACCCCCGGACGGAAGGTCTGGATAGGCTACAAACGTGCCGCAAGACTGTCAAAACAACTGGCACTGCGACCCCAACAAACTTGCGTGACTGAACCCAAAATAGGCGCAACTCAAACGGAAAACTCTTGCTACTCTTTGCCAGCTGACAGCCAAAGCGATGCTGCCATCACGGTGGAGACGCTGTCCGGTTTACGGGCCCAAAACCCACCCGGGATCACGATGGCATCCGTGGCACTCATTACCTCGAGAGCGCGAACTGCTGCCACGCGAACAGCAGGGGCTTCATCTTGCCGTGCATTGATTAGAGCCAAGACCAAGTTCCGGTGCAAAGGTCGTTCCGCACCGGCATGCATCAGACATGTGGCCGCCCACGCACGAACATCTCTATCGGGTGAAACCAAAGCCTCTTCGGCACGAGCAAGTGGTTCACCCACCAATGCCACCATGGCCAACTTTGCGTGGTCCCGAACCGTACCCGCTGGACCTTTGGAAGCCCTCAACAGAAACTGTCGCCCCGCAGGAGTATCGTACACGACCAAGCCTTCAACTGCTTCCAACCGTTGGTCGATGGTGGCATCCGATAACGCAGCACTCAAGGCAGACGATGCTTGCTTCGGCGCCAAATATTGCGAAACCAAAGCCATTTGTACCCGAATCAAGTCCTCAGCAAAGGGTATTCCCTCAGCCAGCGCTTCACCCAAAACGACAGAACCCGTCTGACCCATGGCCCAGAATAGATCTTCTTCGGGGGGAAAGGCACCCTCCTTCGCCAAGGCAAGCAACGCCTCAGTCGCATCGGCGTCACCCAACAAAGCGCCACCCACAAGGTCTCCGGTCGTTGTGCGCCCGATCTGCAGGTCGAGTTCCTTGCGCTCATCTGCAGACAAACCCGCCAAGGCCAAAGCACGGGCCACCGAATCCCGTTCCGTACGATTTATAAAATGTACTGCGGCTTGCTGCGGCAAGGCTCGGGCAATGGCACGTTGCACCCAAGGACTCGGGTCCAGCACACCACGAAGTAAAAACTGTTCGTCTCCCACTTTCGAAGCTTTCGCCAGACCCACCAAAGCATGCGCCCGCACAATGGGATCATCGGATGCTGCTGCAGACAGCAAATGAGCCTCTACAACAGCCATATCGTTCTGCGTCCGGCGAATCGCGGAATCCGGCGCAGCGGGTGTGGATGTCTGACGTGGACAGCCCATCAGCCCCAGTAGAATCCAGGCCAACATGGATATGCGCACTTTTATGCCTCGTCGAGCTGGGTGACCATCTTCTGTACTTGAGTGTCATCAGGGCGAAAAATCAGAATTTCGCGAAGCAGCTCTATGGCCGCTTTTGCATCTCCTCTACCCCGAAGTGCCTTCTTCCCCGCCGCAAGTGCCGATGTACGCAATCGACGCTGTTCAGACTCAGGAAGGCTCCGCAGCACCACACCGCGATGCAAGGTCGAAAACATCAAATACTCGGTCGACACGCGCGCCATTCGTTGTGCGTTCTCATGTGCAGGTGTCAACGCAAGTTCTGGGTATTCCTCCAAAGCGAGGTAGTACTGCGCTGCGGCCTTGAGGTACTCCTCTTCACCAAACAGGGTTTTACCTCGGTCCAAATAATCCTGAAATACTTCTGTTGTCCCAGAGAGTTTCTCCTTCTTTCCCTCGTCCAATTTCGACGCTTGTTCTGCCGTCGAAACCGGCTTCTTGACCGCACGCACAGTCTGTACTGGCCGCTGACCCAATTCAGGCTCAATAAAATACAAGGCTATCAATCCGCCGATAAACATCATCCCAACAACAGCAAGACCACCCATCGCTGCAATCGCCACCACACGAATGCCTCTGGATGCAGGAGGGACACTCAAAGCAGCGACTCTTGGCGCTTGAACCTGAATTGGTTGTGCCATTGTTTGAGGGACTTGTGGTGGCGCTTGCACCACAGGTTCGGCACCCCGACGATCCCGCCATAATTTTGGTGGTGAAGTACGAGCATCGCCTGGAGCCTGGTCAACGAGTTCAAATCGAAATTCAGTGCTTCCAACACGAACTCGGTCACCATGACGAAGGCTCTGTTCCTTTACACGGTTGCTGTTGACGAAGGTTCCATTCCCACTGCCCTCATCACGCAGCCAAAAAGAATCACCCACAGGTTCGATCACCGCATGATTACGACTGGCAGAAGGGTCAAACAAAATGATATCGCGAGCATCTGACCTCCCGATCGTGATGCCTTTTTCATCCACAAAATAGCTGGGTGACAAACGCGACCCGCTGAGCGTTACCAGGCGCGCGCCTTTCAACTCAAGAGAAGAACGACGTATCTGGCCCGTGGTGATGGAGTTTGGAACACGGGCGGTATCCTCATCACCCACATCCTCCAGCTCGCTCGTCAGTCCACCAATCGATGGCAATTCACCCAATTCAATCTCAAAGGCCAAAGTAAAGGGGTCAACAAGAATCTCATCCCCAGTCTTTAGGGCGTGACGGGTGACACGTTGACCTTTGCAATACGTTCCATTCCCACTGCCCAAATCCTCGATCCACACGCCATTGGACTGCACCAATATGCGTGCGTGGCGCCGACTGACACCAATATCAGTGAGTACCAAATCGTTATCTTCGGCACGACCCAAGTGAGCCACACCGGGTTCAAGCACCACCCGGTGTTCAGGACGTCCGGGGCGCCGGATCACTACTTCGACGTTTGGGGTCCCCAAATTACCTCTTCACCAACCAGAAGATAAACACACCCATCGCGATGGAAAGACCCGTTATCGTCAGTCGAACATCAGCCTGCATCGCTGCAGCAGGAATTTGAATCAAAACAGCGAGCGCGGCATATACCGCCAACACCCACATTCGACTCTGGGATTCGACCGGATCAGCGATCAACGAACCGGTCAATGACACATCTGCGGGGAGCGCTTCCATTTCAAGCGTAAAAGTATGCTCTCCGAGAACAAGTTCGTCCCCCGGCCCAAACTGTTTATGGCGCACAACACGCTTTTCATTCACGAACACACCGTTGCGACTGCCCGCATCTTGAACCCATACCGCGGCATTATGAAGCACAAGACGCGCGTGAAATCGAGACACATTGCTGTCTTCAATTACCACCGTACAGGTCTCATCTCGGCCGATAGTGACCCCATCCACAGGAAAGGGATATCGGGCGCCCTGCATGGGTCCTTTGATGGCAACCAAAACTGGATGACGATCCATGCGTTGAATCCCCCAAAAGCAGCGTCATTCATTCGCTTTTCGATCTTATACAATTTCGAGGCGGCTCGCGTAACCTTTCCATCCATATACTTGCTCTTTCGTTGACACTTGTTTCAAAGCATTGATACGGTGTCGACACCTCGGCGAAACCCGATGTCCACGATTTTCATCCCATCCAGATAGGCTTCAGATGACCGACCAGGTTTCCAGCCAGCTTGCACGAATCCAAAAAGAACTCGGCCAGATCGTGGATGAACGCATCCACGCCTTGGAGATGGTTCTGCAAAATTCAGAACGCATGACCCGCAGACTCATCAAAGCTGAAATGGAATTGGAACATCTCAGTTCCAATGATGTGGAGCTCCAAGCCCAAGCGGACAACCTTGAGGCACAAGTCGCTGCTGCACGCTCACGATGCGAACAGATGCGAAGCACTCATTCATCTCTCGCAACAGAAAGAGACTCTCTTAAAGAAACCCACCAACAACTGGGTGATGAGGTCTCGGCACTTCGGACACAAGTAGAGCAACTTCGAGATGAAGTCGGTACCGTAGAAGCGGAAGCCAATACCCTACGAAACGAAAATACAGCGCTGCGCACAAAAGCCAAGACACTGGAGGAAAACGTTATCCGGATGCGTCAACTCAAAGATGAGTTGATGAGCAGCATCAGTGGCTTGACACAACAAATGTCCGGTTTAGCGGGCGGAGAGTCAGAGTAGGACGCGATGTCTGATACGCTCTCCGATGCTGAACGCCTCTTGGCGACCATCGTGGCCGCTCGTTCACGTGTGGCTGCCCTTACTGGAGATCACCACTCAACGGCTGAATCAACGACCCCCAAAGATGTTTTGGATGCAGAGCCTCATCAAGAGCCTGCGCCCGCAGCCTCCATGGAATCAAACCTTCTTGAAGATGACGACACAGCTGAAGTCGACACCCCGGCTGTACCTCCCCCTTCAGACTCAATCGTTCTGGGATTGCCGGACCCAGCCCCAACCATCGACATCGATGATGAGTGGCTGGCTCATTCGGCGCGAACCGATCCCCTGACGACAGAAACAAATCCAGAAGAATCCAGCGTCTCAACAGCTGTCACTCCACCGCCAACCTCTGTGGATGTTGAAATCGAAATGGATGTTGAAGTCGAAATGGATGTTGAATCCGACGAACATACTGGGATCAAAGATCTTGAAGCTGAGGCTTTGGACCAAGGCGACATGGAGCCTCCACTCCAGGTGTCTATGGACCCGCCCGAAGACGATCCCTTTTCCTTCTTGGATTTGATACCACCTGAAGAACCCAAAGAAAGACCAAAAGGTCCAACTTCAGAGTCCGCTCCAGCCATTCCTCCTATACGACCAAAACCAGTGATGCCTCTGGTCGCTGCCATGGCCTCAGCGGCACCACCTACCCTGTCAAAGCCACGGCCTGTCGCACCACAGATTCTCGATCCGAATCGTCAAAGCTTGGAAGTCGATGTCGTGGAGGTCGAAGAGGACGAAGAAGAGAGCATCGAAGTATTGGGTCCACTGCCGAAACTCACAGAAAATACGTCAAAGGACACGACAAAAGTTCAAGAACAGCCTCTGCCGCGAACAGAAGCTGTTTTCGATGCGATGACCGCCGGCTTACAGGCGCTATCTTCCGGCAATCTTCACAAAGCTTGCGAACTGTTTTCCGATGTCGTCGATTGGAACCCTGACCGCATAGATGCACGGATTCGACGCGGCCGCTGTTTGCGGGACCTCGGAGACCTAGTGGGCGCAATGAGCGACTTTCTCACTGCTGAGGCCATGTCCCCGCACGCGTCGGAACCTCATATGGAGATGGGCGATCTTTTCTTTGCACGCAAAGACTATGAACGAGCGATCGCACACTATTCAGACGCGCTTTTTCGAGATCCAGAACACGCCATGGCACACTGTCGTCGTGGGATGTGCCATCACTACCAACGCCGGTCAGACTTGGCACTACAAGACCTACAGCAAGCACAAGCGATAGACCCAGAGATTCCCAATATCGCTCGGTATGCCAACATGGTCGCCCACAAGCAATAGGTGCGTAAAACACTTCGCAGTCATCGTCAGGCTCTGCGAAGACCCGTTCCCTTTCACCACACCAACAAATCTCTAAGTATTTGTTTTTACTTAATTTAAATACTTGGCACGGACCTTGCTTAAAGAACAGCCATTCTCGTTTCAATAGCAGGTGCTACCATGACATACGAACACTCAGAAGAACTCTACGTAAACCGCAACAAATCTGTCGCCAAGAGTTTCTACCGCCAGTTGAAGGGCGAAGGTTTTACGCACCAACAGATCATCGAACTCAGTACCACTCTTTTGGATTTGGTCACTGAAGACCTGAGAGACGAAGTCTCTCCAGTCTAAGAGTCGAAGTGCGCAGAGCATCACAACTCTGTTAAAGAAAGCACCGGGTTGGTTTCCTTGAGAAATTACCCGGTTTTCTTATGGCGCATCACTCATGAGCATACCCACAGAGGCCCTACGTGCCCACGACACCGCGGAACGCCGGGGTAAAACAGGGTACATCGATCCACACACAGGCCTTCTCGTCCTGACGAGCGCCTATTTATTGGAGCGTGGACATTGCTGTGGGGCGGGATGTAGACACTGCCCATATGACCCTGAAGAGCAAGATCGGGCAGGAAGACCCCCCGATCTCGAGCCAATCGAGTGACATCTGTCGGTTTTGCCCCACTTCTACCCTTGACAGGCACCCTTCAAGACCGTAGACAGGCGGGTCCAAGAGGTGGGGTCTAATAAACTTAGTGTTTTGACCTCACTACAATGAACCTATTTCCCAACGATTTCGTCTGGAGGAAACATGTACGCAGTAATCGCGCACTCGGGTCAGCAGTTTCGCCTCAGCGAAGGTGACGAGCTTGTGCTTGATCGCATTCAAGCTGAAGCTGGTAGCACCATCGATATCACTGAAGTCCTCTTGATTGGTGGCGACAAAACAAAAGTCGGCAACCCAACTGTCAAAGGGGCCAAGGTAACGCTGGAAGTTCTGGGTGATGAACTCGGTGAAAAACGAAGCACATTTAAGTACCGCGCCAGAAAGCGCACTCGTGTAGGAAAAGGGTTCCGTCCCTCCCTCACTCGCGTTAAAGTCGCCAAGATCAAAGGTTAAGGAGTTCCGAAATGGCACATAAAAAGGGACAAGGTAGTTCACGAAACGGACGCGACTCTGGACCACAGTACCGTGGTGTTAAGCGTGGCGATGGCCAATTCGTGACGGCAGGAAACATCATTGTTCGTCAGCTTGGAACCAAGTTTCATCCTGGTGATGGCGTGGGTGTAGGCCGTGACTGGACCATCTTCGCGACAGTCGATGGACACGTTCGGTATCACCGACGCAACAATCGTCGGCTCGTTAGTGTGGTAGCAGCAGAGGCACACGCCTAAGCTTCTCTCCGACTGCGACGGAATAGGATTCCGTGTGCGATTCATAGATGAAACCAAGATATTTGTAGCGAGCGGCGCAGGCGGAAACGGCTGCGGCGGTTTTCTGCGCGAAAAATTCAATGCTTTCGGTGGCCCCAATGGTGGTGACGGCGGACGTGGTGGTGACATAGTTTTGGTTGCCACCCATCGAAGAACCACACTCATCGAATTGAGAGGGAAAGCGATCTGGCGCGCCGAACGAGGCGAACACGGCCGCGGAAAGCAACAGACTGGCGCAGCGGGGAAAGCAACAGAGATTCACGTACCCGTGGGAACGCGAGTGTTTGATAATGATACCGGTGAGATCCTGGCCGATCTCACAGCAGATCAGGATCGTTGGATTGCTGCGAAAGGCGGCCGTGGTGGGTTGGGAAATCTACACTTCAAAACAAGCACAAACCGAGCGCCGAAGAAAACCACCCCTGGTGGTCCAGGCGAAGAAAAAAACCTCCGCCTTGAACTAATGTTGATGGCCGATGTGGGTCTCTTGGGATTCCCAAATGCCGGCAAGTCTACATTCATTAGTAGAGTGAGCGCCGCAAAACCCAAGATAGCGGATTACCCATTCACCACGCTGACCCCATCATTGGGTGTTGTGGACATGGGAACCGACGGCAGTTTCGCCATCGCAGACATTCCAGGACTCGTGGAAGGTGCAAGCGACGGCGCAGGTCTTGGATATCAATTCTTACGCCACGTAGGGCGCACACGAGTGCTCGCCCACCTGGTTAGTATGGGGGAGCATGATGAAGGAATGGTACACAGCGGGGAACAGGACACGCCGGACGCCCTTCGGCGGTATCGGGCAATCCGTCATGAATTGGCTGCCTATGACTCAGTCATTGCCGGAAGACCCGAAGTCATCGTCCTCACCAAAGTTGATTTGGTCGAACCCGATGTTGCGGCCACGCTTCGACAACGGTTCGAGAACGAGACCGGGAAAAAAGTCTTCGTGATTTCTTCTGCTACCGGTGCCGGACTTACCGCATTGACCAACGCTTTGTGGGACATGACTTGCGCTGCGGTCGAAGAATGAGAGCATCTGTTGTCCTTCTAAGCTTGTTGTTCAATGGGTGTACGAAGACACCAGAGGAAGAGCCACCTACGTTGGAAGTTGTCAGTGAAAAGATCACATACGACTCCGTTGCTCGAATGGGGGCACATCACGCGCTGGCCTCCATTACTCAAACCGAACGCCGTTCTGGAGAAGTCACCTACAGCAGTGCCGAAACCATCGAAATTGCGTGGAACTCTTGGGAGAGTTTCCACTTTCAACGCACCTTGGATGGAGAAGTCACTTTTGAAGCCATCGTTCATCAAGGAAGAAGCGCATCGCGGTCTTCGCGTGGCGCTTGGACGGATGAGTTTGATGGCGAAGCTGCACGGATGGACGTCTATACTGCCTGGAATGCCTGGGATGAAGCGTTGGGCACGTTTATTGATCGGGTAGGCTTTGAAGCCATTGGACCTGACACCGTCGACGGTCGACCTGCCGAACGCTTTAACGTAGTCCTAAAAGACGCAGACGCCCCCAAAGGGCGCAAAAAGAAGAAGAGGAGTGTCGTTATCCCATCGTCTTTAGATGGAACTGTCAGTCTGGATGCAGAGACCGCCGTACGACTGAAAGCAGATGTCCGTGGAGTCATAAAAAAAGGCAACGTAGAACGAGAGACAACCCTACAAATCCGACGCTCCAAGATTGGCCAGATGCAGCCCATCGTACTTCCACCAGTCCAACTGGGTACCGCTGCCGATCTTCTTAAGAAGCTTCCTAAACGCCCTATCCCCCAAAAAAGATAAACGAAACCATGCCCATCGGTGGTGACGTATACCCGAATGATCTGGTTTTTCTTGCTCAATATCTATGCAGTAGAAAACCATAAAATTCCGGTTTTGCCTCGCCCTTTGATCATGGGCTAAACACTGAAAACGCCGTCTACATGACCAAGATCCCTTGATTCCATCCAAAATCACAAGTACGATCAAGATACGTCAGGGCGAAGCCCGACAGGAGGACAACACCATCGATACCGAAAATATTGTGCGAGCCGCTGTAGAAGCAGCGATCGAGATGAAAGCAACAGAATTGAAAATCCTCGATGTGCGAGGGCGTACTTCCTTCTGTGATTGGTTCGTCCTTTGCAATGGAAACAACTCTCGTCAGATGCAAGCCATTTCGGACAACATCCTCCGCCAGTTCAAAAAGGAAATGGGACTCAACCCAATGGGCGTCGAAGGGACCCGCAGCAACAAATGGGTTCTCATCGACCTTGGTGATGTGATTGTTCATGTCTTCGAACGCGACATGCGTGGCTATTATGACCTTGATGGACTGTGGAGTGATGCGCCCACAGTTACCCCAGAAGAGTTGGGGATAGACGACGTTCCAGCCGACGCTGTGGGCTACGCACTGCCGTGAAAATTACCACCCTATGGGTTGGCAAAGGCAAGATCGCATGGGCAGATGCCGCTTGTGTCGAGTACACACGCCGACTGCCGCGACACCTCGGGTACACAGATCAACGCCTGAATCCAATCCCTTTTAAAGGTGACGAGCGCGACGTAAAGAATTCGGAAGCCGATCGTATCTTAGGCAAAATCGGAGACGGAGACCGCCTAATCGCGGTCGATGAAAGAGGCGCTGACCTCGACTCGCACCAGTTTGCCGCACTTATCGATTCGGCCACCAAGCTGGGCACACGACGTCTGGTCTTCGCGATCGGTGGACCATATGGCCACGGGGAAGCCGTTAGAAATAAAGCATGGAAAACCGTTAGGCTCTCCGCGATGGTGCTAAATCATAGCATCGCAAGAATCACCTTAAGCGAACAACTCTACCGAGCATCGACCCTACTTTGGGGTGGTCAATACCATCACTGATCTCGGACCGATATACTTTGTGAATCCTGCTTGGAGAACACCCCGTGAGCGACACACCCATTATCGAAAAAGCCCTGACTGCGATCCGCGGTGATGACCCAGAAGCCGCCCGTGAAGCCTTGCTCGCAGCACTGAGTGAACACCCCGACCGGCTCGACTTGGTCCATTCATTGATCATCATGGAACTCCAAGTCGGCAACGCAAACCAGGCACTAGAGCTTGCGGAGCAGGCCGCCCAACTCGCGACTGAACGGAAAGGACCACAAGATATGGACCTGCTTCCACAGCTTCTCTTGGCACAGGGTGCTGCTTTCGAGGAACTGAAACAACCAAATAAAGCGGTTGCGGCATACGACGAAGTTCTTGGTTCCAACAAGAACCACCCACTTGCAACACAAGGCAAAGGACACCTGTTTCTTGCTTGGGGAAAGTTGGAAGAAGGGATGGCAGTACTCCAACAAGCTGTCGACGCAGCCGTAGATGATCCACGTTTTCTTGAAGCCACAGAAAAACTGATCGCCGGCGTCCGAAGTTTTATTACCGAAGACGTACACCCAAAGAATTTTATCGAAGCCCACCAAGGCTCTTACGTTGAATTCTTCAATCACCACGCCGAGAAAACAGCTGAAGATGGTTGGATAGCGGAAGCCGCTCGAATGAAGCGAGACGACGAAGGGAACTTGATCCCCATTGTCCTCGAGGGGGCGCGTCCCTATGCAGCAACTCGAGTGGATCTCGTAGAGCCATCCACTGGACAAGCTGGATTGGTTGGTGATCAGCCCATGGTGGTGGCCGTCGCCGGTCACGAGATTCTCGCTCAAACACCCATTGTTTCTGACTGGCCTGATACAGACTTCCCCGTATGGGTCAGCTCCCAATGCCCATGGAACCTGCTCAATATCACCATCGTTTTCGACCAAGGCGACGCGACTGAACAAGCGGACCCCACCATCGGTGATTGGTACACCGCAGGCTATGAGGGCGAGTTTGGAACCGTGGAACAAGGAAGGTTCCACAGCATCTCGGATCCGCTTCCATTGGGAGAAAACGGTGTACGCTATGACCTGGACTGTGGGCGAGCCGACGCTCGCTGTATCGAGGATCTCATCAAGCGATTGAGCATCTTGCACAGTACACACCCCATCAACGGCCTGCTGATCGGGCGGGGGTTTATTCCCAGCAGCTAAAAACACTCACGACACAGCCACCCAATACCGATGGACAGACAGTGACCATGCAATTTCCCACCACCAATACCTGCAGGACTTGAAATGGGCTGGTGGGGCAAGATCATCGGGGGAAGTGTTGGCTGGGCAGTCGCGGGCCTACCCGGCGGAGTGATCGGAGCTGGGATTGGCGCGATTGCAGATGGTGCTGTCGATGATGATCCCAACAAAGGCATCCCTGTTCTAGACATTCAACATCGCCTTCTTAATGATGACTTTGGGTGTCATGTACAACTATTTTTTAAACGGGATGTGCCGAACGGAGCCGTCGCAGTCAACGTCATACACGACAGCCGAGGTCGGGCATTAAAAGCCGTATCTGCCTTTGCCCACAAGGGACACTTTGTCGTTCATCGTGGCATCGAGCGGGGCCGTGCCGAGTTCTACGTTCCGTACTCTGCGTTGAAATATCGCCGGCCAGGTATCTACACCCTGACCGTCACCGTATTGATGATCGCACCGGGATCGGAAACTCCCACCACCCTGGGACACCAAACATTTGATTTTGAACTACCTGCAGCAACTGCTTGGTCCAAAGTCTCCTTTCTTCAGCCACTCATGGGCTTATGCATGACCGTCCTGCAGGCCGATGGAAGCACATCCACTCGTGGCACAAAAATCATCCGGAAGTTCTTTAGCGAATCCTTCGACATCCCCTTCAGCCAGCAGTTTCAGCTTCGTGATCTCATGAAGACAGAGCCTTCGGCAGATCTGCACACGCTGGCCCAAGGTGTACAACGGAGAATGCCAGCACTCAAGAGTATGGATATCCTCGCACTGCTCGCTCAAGTCGCTCGGTGTGACGGCCCGCCAAGCAGCAAAGCCCGAGGACTCATTAAAGACATCTCCATTTACCTTGGCATTCCAGAGAATCGCTGGTTGGAACTAGAACAAAAGCTGGAACTGCGCGTAAAAATTACCGATCCTTGGGAGCTACTGGGTGTTGAAAGAGGAACACCTTTGGTGGACATCAAGAAAGCATATCGAACAAAAGTATCCGGCCTTCATCCAGACAAAGTCGCGCACATGGACCCAGAGATCCAAGAGCTGGCGAAAACGCGAACTGTAGAACTTCGAGAAGCATACGATACAGTGATGGACGGTTCAGCCTAACCGACGTACCCTGGCGACCCTAGGGGGAAACATGTCGAAACCCATCGTGTCATACAAGCAGACCACACTCGATGAACAATGGGATGTAATCGTGGTGGGTTCCGGTCCTGGTGGCCTGGGTGCCGCCGCAGTGCTGGCAAAAGAAGGGAAGCGCGTATTGGTCTTGGAGCAACACTATGTTGCCGGCGGCTTCACCCACGTATTTAAACGAAAGGGATACGAATGGGATGTTGGCTTGCACTACATCGGCGAAGTCAATCGTGAACAATCAATGATGCGAAGAATGTTCGACTATGTCTCGGACAGTCAAACCCAATGGGCCGACATGGGAGACGTGTACGATAGAATTCGTTTCGGTGATGATGAATTCCCGCTCCGGTGTGGCACGGACGCTTTCCGAGAAGACCTGATTCAATGGTTCCCAAACGAATCCAACGCCATTGATACATACATTCGGATGGTGCTGGATGCGGGCAAAGCCTACCGAATGTTCCTCGCTGAAAAAGCAATGCCAAAGATGCTTTCCTCTGTAGCAGGAACGATGATGCGGAAAGGTTTTGCGAAAATGGCGAAACGAACGACCTTAGATGTTCTCTCAGAACTTACACGCGACAAACTGTTGATCGGTGTCTTGTGTGGACAATGGGGGGACTACGGCCTCCCTCCGGCAGAAAGTAGTTTTGGAATGCATGCCATCTTGGTTCGCCACTACCTCCGAGGCGGCGCCTACCCCATCGGTGGGGCTGGAGTCATCGCTGATCACATGGCCAGCGTTATCCACGCTGCCGGCGGATTGGTGGTGACCAAAGCCGCCGTCGAATCCATCAATGTAGAGAAAGGTAAAGCGATCGGCGTAACCATCGCGGATGGACGCCGACTCGTCGCACCCATCGTTATCAGCGGTGCTGGCTACATGAACACGGTCCAGCACTTGCTCCCACCCGCCGTGGCAGAAGCGCATGGCATGACACCTTTTACGGACCGCATTCCGCGCTCAGGGGCGCACGTCTGCCTCTATTTGGGCTTCAAGCAAAATGCCGAAGCGTTGAACATGCCCAAAGCGAACCATTGGCTGTATCCAGAGTCACCCGATCACGATGAAAACGTCCATCGATTCTTGGCCGACAGAAGCGCCCCGCTGCCTTTGACCTACATCAGTTTTCCATCCGCCAAAGATCCGGATTGGGACAACCGTTACCCCGAGCGCAGCACGGTAGAAGCCATCACCTTGTCTCCATACGAATGGTTTGCACAATGGGAAGAGACACGCTGGATGAAGCGAGGAGACGACTACCTGGCCTTCAAGCAGGAGTTCACTGAACGACTGCTGGAAGAGTTATTCCGCGTCGAACCTCAACTGAAAGGACATGTCGACTACAGCGAACTGTCTACCCCTCTCAGCACCGCACACTTTTCAGGCCACCGAAAAGGTGAAATCTATGGTCTTGAACACTCACCGGAACGGTTCAGTCAGCGTCATCTTCAACCGCGCACTCCCATCCAAGGCCTCTTTCTCACAGGACAAGATGTTTCCACCGCTGGAGTGACAGGCGCGTTGGTCGGTGGTTTTCTTACCGCATCCGCAATCACCAAAAAGAACTTGATGGACCGCATTTAAGAAATGTAGAGAACAGCATGACTGAGGAACAATACCAAGACACTTTGAACTTCACGAGTCGGTTGGGACAAGCGCTGGCTCGATATGGAGCGCCCGCACACCGTGTAGAGGATGTGCTTACTTTGCTTAGTCGAGACCTCGGTGTAGTCGGCGTATTCTCGGCAACACCGTCCATCATTATGATGGAGTTTAGGGGTGAAGACCGAAGTGATGTTCGGCTTGAAAGAGTCTACGATAACGACATCGATCTCACCCGTTTGCGGCGATTGGATCGTCTCTTCAATCAGGTTGCAGGACAAGAGAAAACCCCCAAAGAAGGACTCCAGGAACTCGACCGCATCATGAATGCTCCCCCGCGGTTCGGGACCATGCCCACAATCGCCAGCTTCGCATTGACCTCCGCCGTTTCAGCCCCCTTCTTTGGCGGTGGCCTTGGGGACGCTCTCATGGCAATGATCGCGGGATTATCAGTGGGACTGATCGCAACCTATGGCAAACAACAGCTTTTGCTGCCACTGGGAGGCTTTGTGGCTGCATTCCTGGTCGCACTCCTCACTCCATTACTCGGATCAGCCACCGATGGAAATGCGGCAATTTTGGGGGCCATCATTGTCTTGGTACCTGGCTTCACAATCACACTTGGGGTGTCCGAGCTGGTCACCAACAACTGGATGGCTGGAGTCTCCCGCCTCGGCGCAGCCCTGGTGTCAGCTTTGATGTTGAGCTTTGGTGTTGTCTTTGGCCATTCGATGGGTTTTGAATTGGTCAACGACACCGCGTTACCGGAATCCTCTGCAGCGCTGCCCACATGGGTACGTTGGACTCTCCTCCCCGCAGCCGTACTGACCATCAGCATTTTGTTTAAAGCCCCGCTTCGCCAATGGGGCTGGATCTTGATCACGAGCGCCCTGACCTTTGGAACCATGGAAGCCTCCAGCATGGTGATGCGGCCGGAAGCGACGGTATTTATGGGCGGACTTGTACTTGGCTGTTCATCGAATCTATTCGCACGGCTCAAAAATCTTCCTTCCGCGATCACTCGCATGCCGGGTCTTCTTTTCTTGGTTCCAGGCAGTCTGAGCTTCTTATCCATTCGCCACGTCATGGACGGCAACACAGCCGAGGCATCTCAGGTGGTTGGCCAACTGGTCATGGTGGCCATTTCTTTGGTCATGGGAATGGTCGTCGCCGGAAGGCTAATCCCACCCAGAAAGGCATTGTAAAGATGCCCATTCGTCGCGGCCCACTGCTCATGATTGGTGCCACCTTGGTGTTCACCATCATGTCTGGAAGTGTGAAGGTCGCACGCGCAGAAATGACAACGCTCGATCTCATCTTTTGGCGGGGTGTAATCGCAATACCACTCGCTTACCTGATGGCACGAAATGCTGGTTTAACCATCCACCGCAAAGGCCTTTTCGCAATCCGGCTCGGACTCGGATTCATCGCAATGATCTGTTTTTTCACGGCACTAAAAGAGTTGCCTCTTGCCGACACAAATATGATCACAAAGATTCAACCCGTCCTCATTGCATTGGGCGCCCCCATGCTGTTGGGGAAACAAGAACGCTCCGATCCCAGATTATGGGTACTGCTTCTTGTGGGTCTTGCTGGATGCATCATCTTGATGGCCCCCAACGTCTCCACAGGAAGTGTTTGGGGTCTGTGGGCTTTGGCTGCAAGTGTGTTCTCTGCAGGTTCACACATCGCACTTAGGGGTTTGAAAAATGATTCGTCTGGAGCGATCGTGTTTTGGCTTCAAGTGGGCGTCTGCGTTTTGTCCGCAATCTCGATTTTGATTGTTCAAGGCTCCATCACCCTGCCTCCACCCCATCTTTGGTGGGCTGTAGGTGCGGTAGGAGGGCTGGCCACAATCGGCCAGTTGATGATCACATGGGCCTACAAACTGGAGTCCGCAAGCCGTGTGGCTGCGGTCCGATTTATCGGCCCAATCTGGGGCATCTTAGGGGATGTCATCTTCTTTTCGGGATGGCCCGAACCGCATGTGTGGTTGGGGGGAACCATTGTTGTCGGGGCCGGACTTACCGTTGTTCTCAATCCGCCTGTCGAAAAACAAAGGGCCGATCAACCATAGTCCTCATTTGGCTGCAACAGCCTCGTTTGACTTTGCACCCATCAACACGAAGTAGATACCTCCAGCCAAAAAGCACCCGACAAACCAAGCATAGGTGTAAATGGAAGCCCAGACATCTGGCACAGACTCGACCACCCCCGCTTGGGCCAAGAACCCAGGCACATTGGGAGCCACCGCGACGACGAGAGCGATGAGTGCCGCCGGATTAAATCCGTTTTTATACCAATATGGACCCACCTTCTGGAACAGGCCGTCGACATCGTATTCCATCTTCCGGATGAAAAAATAGTCCACAATCATGATGCCCACAATGGGTCCCAACAATGCGGAATAGCCCACCAGCCAAGTGAAGATGTAGCCGCCTGTACTGGCAATCAACTTCCACGGCAAAATGGCAAACCCGATTCCGGCAGTGATGTAGCCTCCCATCTGAAAAGTAAACCGTCGTGGAGACAAGTTGATGAGCGCATTGGCAGGTGACACCACATTGGCCGCAATATTCGTGGAAAGCGTCGCTACAGCAAGGGCCAACAAGGCCAACACAACGGTCCCACCACCACCAATCATGCCTGCCAGTACAGTGGGGTCCCACACGGGTTCTGCCAGTTTACCGGTCACAGGATCAGCAAAAATCACCGTGGTGGCACTGGTGACAGCCACGCTAATAAAGGCGAACAGCGTCATCGTGGTGGGCAAGCCAATCGCTTGTCCTAAGATCTGGTCCCGTTGACTCTTTGCGTACCGAGTAAAATCTGGAATATTCAAGGACAAGGTGGCCCAAAAACCCACCATGGCCGTCAAGGACGGGACAAATAAAGACCAGAACTGACCTTCCTTGGGGCCGCCAGGATCAAACGCACTTGGCATTTCAAGCATCGTACTGAAGCCGCCCGCCGCAAAATATGCCCAGGCCAATAAAACCAAGCCAATGCCTATCAAGAACGGTGCAGCAATCGATTCCAACACCCGAATGGACTCGACGCCTTTGTAGATCACGGCCAATTGCAGCAGCCAAAACAGAATGAAACAACCGAGTTCCGAGACGCTGATTCCGAGAAATGGAAGCTTGTCGCCCTCCAAAACCCCATCAAACAGGGCATTGATCAATTGGTAAATCGCAAACCCTCCGAACCAGGTCTGAATACCAAACCAACCACAGGCAACCAACGCACGGAGCATGGACGGAATATGGGCGCCATTGATACCAAAACTCGCCCGCGCCAACACAGGGAAAGGGACTCCGAACTTGGTGCCCGCGTGCCCATTGAGAACCATCGGTATCAACACAATAATGTTTCCCAACATGATGGTGAGTACCGCCTGCCACCAGTTCATCCCTTCTTTGATAAGACCCGCAGCCAATGTGTAGGTCGGCACACAAACCACCATCCCAATCCATAAGCTGGCCATGTTCAAAACCGACCAATGCCGCTCTTCAGGGGTCGTGGGTCGAATGTCATCATTGATAAGCGATGGGTCTGGATTGGTGGGAGCAGACATGGTTGTTTCCTCAAAATAAATGCGGCTTCGGCCCATTGTAGAACGTTTCCTCAATCAACACCGCCACAAACACACTTCCGCGCCTTTTTGAGTGGGCCAAATGGGTGGTGCGAACCGTTCTTCGTAAAGGGTGCGCGATGTTTTACATCCATGTAAGCGTGGACTATTACACTCGATAGGGGCCTACGGTTTCATTCAAAACACCGCTCGGTATAACGGCGGTAAGCAAGAGGACAGAATGAAGAAGATCGAGAAAACGGATGCTGAATGGCGGGAGCAATTGAGCCCAGAAGCTTTTCAAGTGACCCGCCTGGCGGGAACCGAGCCACCATGGAGCGGCGCTTTCCTGAATGAAAAACGGGTGGGTGTGTTCGGATGTATTTGCTGCAATCTTCCTCTCTTCAAGTCTGATTCTAAATTTGACTCCGGATGTGGTTGGCCCAGTTTTTTTGAACCACTCGACGGTGCGAATATGGTCGAAATTCGGGACACCACCCATGGGATGATCCGAACGGAGGTTCGCTGTTCACGGTGCGATGCTCATCTGGGCCACGTTTTTCCCGACGGTCCCCCTCCCACGGGCCTTCGGTACTGCATCAATTCTGTCTGCCTACAATTTGAATCTGCAATCGATTAGCGTACCAACCGTTCAGACTTTTGAGACTGCCATTGGTACAATCATCGTCTGCACCCACCCATTTTTCACACACCTACGAGACTGAATGTGATCAACGCGCCTATTGCCAAAGTCAAACCACGCCTTCGTGGCTGGAGCCATTTGATATCGGCGGTATTCGCCATTCCCGCAGCCATCATCCTGATCATGGCTGCGAAAAACGGCCTACCGACCATTGGTGCCATCACCTATGGCGTGTCTCTGTTTCTACTTCTGGCCACCAGTGGGACCTACCACACACCATACTGGTCACCAAGCACACGAAAGAAACTGCAACGCGTTGATCGGTCCATGATCTTTGTTTTGATCGCTGGCTCGTACACGCCATTCCTGCTGGCCACAAGCGGTGAATCCCTGTCTCTGTTCATCCCAGTCATCTGGTCCATCGCGCTGCTTGGAATCATTCGTACACTTTTTCTTCCACATGGTCAGAGGTGGATTTCTACCATGAGCTACATCGCCATGGGATGGCTTGCCGTACCCTTGTTTTATCAATGGATGACTCAGTTGGGATCGAATGTAGTGATCCCACTTTGTGTGGGCGGTGTGATCTACACATTGGGTGCCATCGCATACGCAAGAAAGGCACCCAACCCCTGGCCAAAAACGTTTGGATACCACGAGATTTTTCACATCGCGGTGATTCTAGCCAGCATTTGTCACTACTACGCAGTCTGGCTTGTGGTCGTATAAAATCGAAAACACGCGTGGCTGAAGATCCAGCGACAACCATAGATTCGTTATTCAGAAGGTCTGCGCATCAGTATGTTGGGGCCAAACCACAGACTGGCCTCCGCTGTCGCCCCCGCAACCACGGTGGGAAAACTCAGTGAACTGCCAGAAACATGACGGCCTTCAAGCCATGTGACACCCGAAGCTGCAGTATGAACCGCGTCATAGACATAGAAGTCGGGACGGGTTTCAAATGACTCAGAACCCAACACATACTCGCCTGGTGGTAGCACCAATGGTGCAACCGCCACATATCGGAAGTTCCCAATCAAAGGACTGGCATCCGATTCTGTGGCCGGCAATGTCTCGGTGGCCAACAACTCACCGGTAGAAGCATTCCAAATACCGATATCTGAAGCGTGTGAAAGCCCATCCATTCCCAAGTCGAACAAACCCAAATCCGTGAGTTCAATCGGGTGATCTACACTGAATCGATAGCCGACAGTGTAGTACCCATACCAACTGTAGGTATAGCTACCCGTAATGCGAAAAGCGGGTTCAGAAACCGCGGATAGCGTGCTGCCCAACAAGGTTTGAGCAAAGCGTTCACCCATGACGCGCATGCCTACCCCATGGTAGTGCCACCCATCGTCTGGATACCGCCCCAAATCTTCGGTTTCGATGGTCCACACCATGGGATCGGCGGCTGCCACATCGGATTGAGCGGTCCTCACCGGCTCCCGATAGGTACACAATCCTTCGCAATCAATGAGTCCCATCACAAACGGCATGTCCGGCGTGTCGAAATCTTCTCGAATGCGATCCACAAAGTGGGTCAAGTTGTCTTCGTAAGCGATCGCATAGGGCGCATAGTAGGCATCGGACTCGCCCTGCATCCACACCATGCCGGCCACCTCTACCCGATAGCCGTCGTCTTCCAAAACAGACACAGCTTCACGATACGTACTCATCAAGCCCGTATAGCCTTCACCTTTGCCTGTATCTGTCGAGTCTGCGCCCGGGAACCAAAAGTCAGCCAACGCTGTCCCGCCGATTGCGTGTTTAATCAAAAACACTTCTTCATCGGGAAGCGCGTCTGCCACGGTTCGACCGAATGTGACTTCGGGTCCAAAATAGGTCCCCCAACCACTGGACCAATAGCTGCTCGGCATCAGTGACCGCCAAGCTGGCGATCCCGACCAAAATATTTTTACGTCCTCCTGAGCCAATCGCAGTGAAGCCGGCAACGAGATTTCCTGCCCCCCTCCGTCCATATTGGATTGGCCCGCCAGCACATAGACTCGCGCCACAGGAAGGTCTACAGGGTCACCCGTCTCTTCTGCTGTGTCCTCAGGCTCGGCTGAATCATCCGCAGGAACTGTGCCTGTGTCGCTGGCAGTATCCACGTCCGCATCCGTGTCTGCGTCCGTGTCCGCGTCCGCATCCGCGTCCGCATCCGTGTCTGCATCCGTGTCTTCTCGAACTATCGGAACACACTCTCCATCCACTTCTTCAGTACCTACACCACAGTCCACGCCATCTATTTCTGAGCGCGCAGACACTGGTTTCATCTGACACGACAACACCAGAGAACTCGCAAGGCACAACAAAGACAGGCGCATAGGATCCTCAGTTGTCTGCAGTGTACCGCAGGCCGTGTATACATGCCCCGTTCATACACAAAACCACCACACTAAAGGTCGCTATGGGAAACGAGGCACATGCTATGCGGCGGTCTAGTTTTCCACCAATTCATCGTACGCGTCTGGACGCCGATCTCTATAGAACTGCCAGGTATTNCGAACTTCATCGATCACATTGAGATCGAGGTCGGCCACCACCAACTCATCATTGTCTTCNGAGCCTTCGGCCACAAATTCACCACGAGGGTTCACAAAGTAGCTGGTCCCGTAGAACTTTCCGATGTTCCACGGAGCTTCGGTTCCCACTCGGTTGATGGCGCCAACGTAATATCCATTGGCCACAGCGTGTGCTGGTTGTTCGATTTTCCACAAATACTGGCTCAACCCCGCCACCGTTGCGGATGGATTGAAGACGATCTCAGCACCGTTGAGNCCCAAGCAGCGCGCCCCTTCAGGGAAGTGNCGGTCGTAGCAAATGTACACNCCAATGGTCGCATACTTGGTTTGGAAAACAGGGTANCCACCGTCACCAGGCTTAAAGAAGAACTTCTCCCAAAATCCAGCGACTTGGGGAATGTGCTGTTTGCGGTACTTACCCAAATAGGTGCCATCCGCATCAATCACAGCCGCTGTGTTGTAGTACACCCCGCGCATTGCTTTCTCGTAAATCGGTACCACAATGACCATTTCGTATTTCTTGGCATATTCAGCCAACCGGGCTGTCGTAGGACCGGGTACGGCTTCCGCAGCTTCNTACCAACGNGAGTCTTGGCTTGGACAAAAATACGGTCCATTAAAGATCTCTTGGAGACAAAGAATCTGAACGCCCTGTTCTCCTGCAGCCTCAATAAACGGTACGTGCGCCTGAAACGCCGCTTCCACAATCTCTGCCACCGGCCGAGATTCATCGTTGATGGGATTTGCACACTGGATAAGGCCGCAACGGACAGTGTCGCTCATGTCAGACTCCTATTAGGTTCAAAGCTGCGATATGGTACACGATTCTGTTGATTCAATCCCACACCCAAGCAAAATCTGGATAGGCTGAAACCCGATGTTGACCGCTACTTCCCTGATATTGCTGAGCATGACGACTGCGTGGTCCGCTCCTGGCACAACGCTTCCTCAAGTGCCAAACGTGGCGCCTGGCCGGATTGCTCCCCTGCCTGACAATCCACTTGCCATCGCAAAGCAACGCTACATGGAATCAGACCTCGACGGCGCACTGGCCGTGCTGGAACCATATTTGCTCAGTCAAACAAGCAAGAATGAGCGCACTGCCGTGATGCTCTTATTGGGGGCGATCTACAGAGATCAGGGCCACCACAACCTGGCCAGCAATATGTTCTACAAGGTTCGCCAGGGTGAAGGTGGTGCTGCAAAGGTCGCCGCCTGGTACGAAGCGTTGGCAGATCTGGAGCGAGGCCGACCCCACGCCACGATTGCCGAATGCACTGAATACCAAGAGAAATACACCGGCCACCGCGCCGAAGAATGCCGCATTGTGATCGGCGATGCTCTGGCAGCCCAAGGTAAACCAGGATCTGCCAGGGCTGCGTACATGAACTACGCTGCAGATCCTCAACACGAAAAGAAGATGAGAAAGGAGGAAATGAGACTCCGTTCCGCCTTGGCGGTCATGGAATCATCCCCCAAAAAGTCCATCCCTCTTCTTCAAACTTTGGCACTGCAGCATTACTTCGCGGCCACGGGTGCCGGAGCCGCAAGTGCGTTGGCCGAACTTCGAGAAGCGGGACACGAAGACGCCATCATTCCTACAGACAAATACAGCCGCATGAAGCTCGCCAACTCCTTGCGCGCTTCTGGGTGGGCTGACGAGGCATGGGCGCACTTTCTGGCTTTAGAAGAGGACGGCAAAAACGATCCTGAAATCGCGAAATGGGCCGCTCGCAGCCGACCACACTTCGCACGGCGCACCCGTCATTTTGATGACGGCGCAAAGCAGATGGAAGCGAGCTACGAAAAGTCTCCATCCGGAAAGAAAGCATGGGACATCTTTGATGCATGGCGAAATGCCGGCAACTGGAAGGCCGCCGCAAAATGGGGGAATATTGGCCTTGAAAAACACGCCAAGCACTACCCTTGGCGGGGAGAAAAACACACTGTAGCCCAAGCCGTCATGCTGTCAGGGGACTGGAAAGCAGCCTCTGAAGCTTGGGATGACGCCCTCAAGTCGCGGAATGGCTCCGCACAAACGGCTCGATTCTATATGGCTTTGACCGCCTATCTTTCTGGAAATACCGAACGCGCGGAGGCTGGGTTTAGCAATGTCATCAAGAAAGGCGGCGTCTGGCGTGTCCCGGCCTATTACTGGCGCAGCCAAGTCTTAGAAGCCACCGGAAAAGACGCCACAGCAGACATAAAAGCCGTAAATGAAATGGATAAAACCGGCTGGTACATTTTGCTGTTGGACAAATCCAAGCCTCAAGGGGAAGGATGGGTTCATCGAGATGGAACGTGGAAAGGACCCATCAAACCCATACTGGCTGAGATTGAAGGGCCAGACACCTACCCTGGCGTACAGGTGGGTCCATGGCCGACCTCCACGCCGGTGGTGACCCTCAACGGTAGCTCTCGACAAGGACTCGACGTCCCCGAATCGGAAGCCAAACTGGGTTCAATACAATGGCCATTTTCCGTACAAGCGGAAAACTATGAACCCCCAAAAGCTTCTCCGGTGGGTTCAGTTTCTGTCGACCTTCCCGACTCCTACGGTGCGAGCGCACACAACGATCCGGAAGCCGGCCTTCAAGCGCTGGCTTCTTTGGGGAATAAATACGCAGATATCTGGCCAGACCTAAAAGGGGCTCATCATTTGGCGAGAGCCGGCCTATACAACGAATCTGGTCCGATCTTTAGGGCTGCATGGACCGAATTCCGAAACCCGGAGACCATCGATGACCCGGAACGCCGCGCCCAAATCGAAGCCCTGAAAATCTCTCCGACCACATGGGGAAGTGCAGCCCGTGCCGCCCGCGATCACAGTACATCCACTCGGTATGTATGGGGACAAGTCTCCAAAATCGATCCAAATGCGATGCGCAAACTGCGTTTTCCGGCCGCACACGCGCGCGAACTATGGCCACACTGCCAGGAAATGGATGTTGATCCATTCTTGGTGTTGGCCATCATGAGACAAGAGTCCGTATACAACCCCGACGCAGTGAGTCGTACGGGAGCCATCGGGTTGATGCAATTCATCAAAGGCACGGGTGCCAAAATGTCCGCCCTTCTGGATGAACCCTTGTTTTCTCCACACGGCCTATTCGATCCAAGTGTAAACCTTCGGTATGCCGTCCACTACATTCATCTATTGAATGAACGGTTTGATGGGAACTTCCCCATCGCGACCGCAAGCTACAACGGAGGCCCTCACCACATGAGTAGAGCGCACAGGGACACCCTTGGAGAAATATCGCTCGCGGCATTCGTCGAAATGATTATCCGAGACGAACCGCGCCACTATGTGAAGAAGGTCACCGGTTTTTACCAAGAGTACGTCGATATTTATGCTCCGGAGGGAGCCAAAGTCGTGCTTCCTCAACGCCTGATCCACGACGATCCCAAAGTCATCAACTTCTGATTGGCTGTGGGTAGCCGAAATCGCAAGCAAAGTGATGACTTGTGATAGGGTCGCTCGTATAAATTGTTAGGAGGTAGCTTGGCTAAACGCATACTTACCGCTCTCTGTTCTGCCCTTTTTCTTTCTGGCTGTGCCAACTCGTACATCATGCAGGCAGACGAAACGAGTGGACTCGATGTCCGCATCGATTTCCCAGATGGAATCGCAGATAGACTTATTCTTCGGGTCAACAACCCTGATGCCACCTGGATGAAAGTCAACTGGAAGGAAGCCCGAATCGTTCAGATGAACGGCTTTGCCATTCCGGTAAGTGTGACCCCCGGAAACCCGATTGGAAGTATTCCTCCATACTCGACGGTGGAATACCACCTCTTCCCTGGGCATGACTATTTCCCTGAAAACCGTCAAGGCGCGCGACGGGTCGGCGNTGTGGACCGACTGGTATACGATGACGAATTCAACCGTATCGCTGATGCAGGTACGGCACCCTCCATTCGCCTCCACCTACCGGTGTGTATCGACACAAATTGTGACGGTGAGAATCCATGGACCATGGCTGAAATCAGAGGCTCCGTCCAAAGGAGGACACAATGAAGTTTTGGCTACCATTGGTCGCCGTGTGTGCAGGTCTACTGCAGCCAGCGGAATCTCACGCCCAAGCAAATACTCCCTTCCCATACGGAGTCGAGTGGTCTGGAAACCGGTATGGAACCAACAGTCCTTGGTTTTCGGTCGGTAGTTCGATTGGCGCGCAAATGGCGCGTTTTTCCAACGAACAATACTTGGACACCACCACCACCACCCAGTGGAGTATCGAGTCTCGATATCACATGTCTCCAGCACTCTCGTTCATGGTCGGCCTTAAAGGGGATCGTGTGACGCAAACGGGTGGATTAAGCACAACCACCACATATACAGGACCCACAACCCTCGCGGGTGATCGATACATTGTTGCCGGAGACACCCTCAGTCTGGACTACAACTTTGAAACAAGTTCTGGTCACATCGGAGTGATTGTGGGTGCGGATATGGGACTGATGGAACGAGAATATTGGCACATTCAAATGGGTCCCAGACTCGGCTTTTTGCGCTACAAATCCAACTTGACCGTATCCCTCGTAGACGACACCTTGAGCGAAGACGTACTCGGGGTGCCATTGCCAGGCGGCACAGGTTCATTTTCCGACCCAATGTTTGGCCTTTCATTGCGGGTAGGTGCTTTTCCAACTCCTGCTGTGGAAGTGGGCATCGACCTTCAAGGAACGGCCATGTTCGGTTTGGGAGAGACAACACCCGATGGCCTGTACATTTCNGGCTTGACGACGATGCCTGGCGCAGCCTTGTATACAACCGTTCATCTGTAATGGTATGGCTATGGCACAGTAAGAACGCATACAGACGATGGAGAACGGGATGAGAAAAGCAACGTGGTGGGTATTGTTTTTGGCACTGGGCTGTACTTCGGGCGACAAGGATGAAGATACGACTTCAACTGCGGATGCCGATGCGGATGCAGATGCAGATGCAGACGCGGACGCAGATGCGGATGCGGATGCGGATGCGGATGCGGACCCTTGTGAGTCTGAACTGGGTACGCTTTCAGGCTACGTCGAGCGCAATTTTGGATGGTCAGACGATGCGCCAACTCCAGCATCCTTTGCAACGGTCACCGTACGGCCAGAAGGGCTGGATGCCATCAATGTTTTGGCCGACGAAAATGGCAATTACACCAGCTCGATGCCTGAAGGGGTCTACACCCTCTCTGCAAGTACGTCGGACAACTGTTTTTCGAACCTTTCCGACCCCGTCACACTGACGGCGTGTGAGGAAACCGTTGTTAATTTAAGCATTGTGGACTGTTTTGATGGTTTAGGAGACACGGGCATCTCAACGACCGATGCAGACGCGGACGCAGATGCGGACGCGGATGCGGATGCGGATGCGGACGCTGATTCAGATGCGGATGCGGATGCGGACGCGGATGCGGATGCGGATGCGGATGCGGATGCCGTCACGGCCATCTGTGAACCCGCCCATACCGATTCATTTGAATTGAGTGATGCACGTCTAGAAGGCACCGATGTCATCGCCACTGTTTCCTACTCTGGTGGATGCGCGGAACATACCTGGGAAAGCTGTTGGAGCGGTGCATGGCTTCGTTCCATGCCACCCAGGGCCGTACTCAACATCGGACACAATGCTCATGGAGACATGTGTGAGGCATATCTGACCGAAGAGATCCGCATCGACATCACCGATATCATCGACAATGCGTTGGCCGGATACGGACCAGAACCATTCGACGTCGAAGTCGGTGGTGTCCGACTGAACTACGTGTTCTAAGTTGCCGTGGCTGCAGTCGACAAGACTGCCGGCAACCGTTCAAGTACACCTGAAAGGGTGTCACTCAAGGTGACGCCGGATGCTCGGACATGGCCTCCTCCACCAGGGTCGAGGCCTTTGGCTACTTTGGCNACATTGACCCAGGAGCGACTGCGAAGACTCAACTTCACCTGCTCTTTGGCCCGTTCTGTGACCAAACAGGCGACTTCTACTCCTGCGGTATTGAGAAGGGCGTCCACCACACCTTCCATATCCCCTGAAGCGATACCCAAACGGGAAGAGTCACTCATCGANACGTGTCCAATGACCACAGCGCCATCTGCGTAAAATGACGCNGTACTCAACACCTGACCCAACAGTCTCAGCCCTGCAGCAGTNCGTTCATTGAGTACTTTTGCATGTACAGGNCTTGGTTTCACACCCAGTTCAATCAGTTGGGCCGCCAATCGATGGGTTGCNGGCTGGGTATTTTCATGACGAAACCCACCGGTATCAAAAATGATGCCCGTATACAGNTGNGTNGCAATGTCCGNATCGAANCGTACACCCCATGACTCCAACATCCGGGACACCATTTCACANGTGCTGGGAGAATCCGGNTCAAGAACCACCACATCGTACCCCTCTCGACTTGAAGAGCCATGATGGTCAACCAGTGCAGTCTTNGCAGCATCTGCAAACAACNCGGTNACCGCTGGTGTCAGTCGGGTTCGATCCCCATCCATGACCACAACGAGATCATAGCTGTCCCGAAGTTCAGCATCTGTACGCATNCTATCGGCACCAGGCATCCAATCATATCGATAGTTGGTTTCGCCCGCGACATGAACATCCGCATCAGAAAAGGTGTTCGTAGCNCAAGCCAAAGCCAGACAAGCACCTATCGAGTCACCATCNGGGTCCTTCGGTCCAGTCAANAGCACAGTTCGCGCGTTCTTCAACTCCGCATGGAGGGCTTCAATTTCGCGTTGGTTGGTCATAGATGGCACCGTAACGTCGAGACCTNCCCTTGCAAGCGCAGCCGCTCTGCCATATTGCGCCGTGCGAGGCGAAAAGAGCATGTCGACCATCATCGTTTTCCCAGGTCAGGGATCCCAACGCAACGGAATGGCGTCGGATTTTTATGAGACCTACCGAGAAGCCCGGGCTGTGTTCGACGAAGCCTCAGAGGCCCTCAATTTGGACATGGCAAAGNTGTGTTTCAACGATGATGANCGATTGGGACTNACACCNTTNACACANCCCGCCATATTGACGACCGAAGTGGCCATGTACCGAACCTTGTGTTCTCANTATGGACTCAAAGGAGACCACTTCGCCGGACATAGTCTGGGTGAATACACCGCCCTTGTCGCCGCCGGAGTGATTCCCCTTGCAAATGCCGTGCGCGTGGTTCGAGANAGAGGGAATCGAATGCAGGAAGCGGTCCCTCCNGGTGTGGGTGCAATGGCTGCCATCATTCAGCCCGACCTGCCCATGGATNTACTTTCACGCAGNTTGAATGGTTTGACNGCAGATATTGCCAACCACAACGCACCCAATCAAGTCGTCATTTCGGGTGGNCAAAAAGACGTCCAAACCGCAATAGAACGCTATCAGACTGCTGAAATTGGNCTCAAGGCTCGTGTCCGCATGCTCGCTGTATCTGCACCNTTCCACAGCCGCCTCATGAAGCCCATCGAACCCGGGTTTCAATCTCTNCTGTTCGATGCAGGNCAACAATGGGATCTTTCTCACAGCAGCAAAGTNGCATCCAATACCACNGGCAATATGCATGAACCTGACAGTGTCATCGAGCGGTTGACACGGCAGATNTCNGGTACNGTTCACTGGGTCGACAATATGCGNACTCTCTGCGCTCTACGGGCAGATCGAATCATTGAAATCGGACCCGGAAGACCTTTACGTGGATTNTTCCGCACCATGGGGGACGCACTCGGAAACACCCAACTCGATGCNGTCACAAACCTCACTTCGGCACGGCAGGCCCTGGGCGCGTAAACCCTGGACTGGGTGCAACACGTNCATTCGGATCNNCAGACATTTCTTGATGTTCAAGACGCTCTAGAAGCCGTGCAGCCGTCCAGCGCACACGTTCGTCCGAATGGNTCTGCCCTTCTTCAATAAGCGCAAGCATCGGCGGTTCACNGCGTGCNGCTGACTCCAATANACAAATGATGGAGTCNGTCATNGGGTCCCCAGCCACAGTNCGCCGAGAATTNCCNAGATAGGAAATGGCCGACAAGTGTGACTCTCCTTCCCGATCCANCGGCCACAAATCAAGTACACCTTCGAATGTAGGTGTCTGCANTGTANAACNTCCCTGACGCCCGATCCGNCCNTCCATCACCGTGTTCAACAGCGCTACCTTCGCCATCAAGTTCTCATCTTTCAAGCTTTCGTCTTGAAGTAGGCGCCACGCGATGGCGGCCCTCAAATGCCTGTGCGTAGAGAGCGGCATCATGTCCAAAGCATCACCACTCAAACCTTTGGATTTCGCCACCGAAAACGCTGCCGATAATGCCCAAAACTTATCGAGGATATCGGCTTTTGAGGGCGAACCTTTCCACCCTCGAGAAACATCATGAGCCCGCATTCGGTGATCTCCCCACGCAACCGGATCCACAACATCACTGCCGGGCGCTCGTTGGGCCAATTCAGTCAACGTATGGGTGACACACTCTGCTCTAAATGACCCAGACGCACCACACAGAGCAAGGGTGTCCTTATACCGAGACCGTCCCCACTTCTGAATGTGTGCTTCAGCCACCGAGAAAAAACACTCATACCGCCATGTTTGCGCATTGTCGGCCTGTGTCCGGATACTCGCACAAGCAGTCGCTGCCTCCGCCAAATCTCCCTCTTGTGCGCTCTCAATTCCGCGTTTCCATGCACACGCATGAGGATCAACCTCACCTGCACACAGAGTTGCATCTCCGCGCACATCAATCAGATCGGACATTGGAACATCTGCGGGAAGCATGTAAGAGCTTGCTGGCCCTGCACCGGCACGTGAAATGGACTGAACCTCTTCCCTCTCGTTCCATAAATGCGGCCTCGCATTCATCTCCAAACAACGATCTTGACTGATTCCCCTTGGGAGTTCCCGGCACAAGGGACCAACCTGGCCCGGAAATTGGTCGGTCAACACCGATATGACTGAAACCTGCTCAATCACGTCTGGAAGCTGTTTTACAGACTCAACAGCAGATTGTGGATCCGTGGCCCACTGGGTCACAATCGCTTGCTGACGACAATCTGCGTCATCACAATCTTGTCCAGATGGCCCAAGCCCACACGCCAGTACAACTAACCACAGCATAGGATGCGCCACTATTTAGCAGCAGCTTCCGATCCACCCGAACCAAACATGGCTCGAAGCATGTTTACGCTGGGCCGTTCTTGGTTGAAAAATAGGAAAGAGAAAAGGGACGATGCGGCTAGATACTTNTTTCGGACNTCNGCCCANCTCTTNATGTNTTCCGCATGNCGNGCNAGNGTNANNGGNCGGAAGTAGAACTCCCGNTAGAAGCGACGGTGAAGTTCAATGATCTCACCGGGNTCCATNCCCCAAGGAACAAAGGTCGGTTCCCAAAATGACTTTTCGTCCGTACTGGGGCTGACGATGCGGCCCCATTTTTCACCCTCACGATTCCAAATTTCTTCCTGTGGTGTCTCTGGAAGAACCGTATTGATCTGCACAGTCACATCGTGAAGNGGAATCGATTTTGCAAACTCGATGGTCTCCAAAATCGTTTCGCGAGTGTCTGGAAGGTGACCCACCATAAAGAAAGCTTTGGGNCGTAAACCCACTTCATCCGCCGCNGTGATGGCTTTGCGAATCTTATCTTTGGTGATGCCTTTGGAAATAAAGTCCAACACTTTGTCCGATCCGGATTCCACACCAAAACGTGTCCTCCAACACCCTGCAGCCTTCATCTTCTCNAGCAACGGNTTGTCCACCACCTCGACTCGNCTGGAGCANGTCCAACTGACCTTCACNCCTCGACGAAGGATCTCATCACAGATCGCATGAACACGCTTNTTNTTCGCACAAAACAATGAATCTACAAATGCAATGTCTCTCACACCGAAGTCCCGCACCACATGCTCGATTTCATCCACGATGTAGTTCGGACTGTGGCTGCGATACCCCGTCCGAGACTTCTGACAAAAAGCACATGCATGNGGACACCCACGGCTGGTCACCATGGAAAACTTGGGAAAAGCGTGTTCATCCACTGGGATGGGTTTGTAAATGTTTGGAGGGACAAGATGCCGGGACGGAAATGGCAATTCATCCAACGCTTTAAATTTCTTGCGCGCTTGAGTGAAGTGCAAAGCTCCGTCTGGCTTGCGAAAACAAATGCCATCNATGTCTTCCAGAGGCGTCCCTGAACGGTAGTGTTCCACCAACTCCTTCATCGTGTGTTCGCCCTCTCCCAGGACCCCCACATCAAAATTGGTGTCGCTCATCGCTTCTTCAGGAACCAGCGTCACATGGTAGCTGCCCAAAACAATCGGTACATCGGGTAGCGCGCGCTTCAGTTCTGCGGCAAGCCTTTTGGTGGNTTCAAAACTTACGGTGAATGACCCGATACCGATGACATCAGGACCAAACTCTTGGACTCGGCGAACCACTCCATCCACATTGAGTTGCTCTGCAGCACCATCAATGGCCGCAACCGTTTCGCCCGCCTGTTCCAGGACTCCCGCAATGTAGAGAATTCCCAGTGGGGCAGAGTTGTAAAACAAGTACGAGGTGACCGGAGATGCATTTCCATGCTCCAGCACGCTATCGATCGGCGGATTGATAAGAATCACTCGCAAAACAAACCCCTTGCGCTTCATACCATAGCGGACAATCGCCTCAACGAGAAGCAAACTGTCATTCTATCTCGTCTCGCGCGGTCCTTCGCGTCTACTTTGTAGATTCCGGTATGCTCCATCCAGTAAATCATGAAGTGATGCATTGGATGTCGGCATAATCGAGTGAGAACCCCCACTCACACTTAAAAAACCCCGACTTGATGCCCGNTGGACGATGCGTTCGCGNTCNGNACANGCACACAAATGAGTCAATANTTCCTCGGCCTCTTCATGAGAGGTNTTGGGCAACAGCACTGCAAANTCATTTCCACTAAANCGTGCAAACATATCACCNGGCCGATGTACCTCTTCGGATAATCGTTTTGCCAAGCGCAGCAGCATTTGATCACCACTCAGGTAGCCATGGGTCTTGTTGTACAGCTTGAACTCATCAATATTGAGAAGCAGAAAGGACAGTTTTGAATTCGAACGAATCGCGCGTCCCCATTCAGCATCCAAATTTTCCAACAANGCCGCCCGNGTCGGAAGTTGGGTCAACTGGTCTTTCTTNGTTTGCTTCTGGACTTGNTCCATATTGTATCGNTCCCGCAGGATTCGNCTCAGNCTCGCCCGCGCGACCTGGNATTCNCCAACCACAGGTAGGTACTCCACCGCACCCATCGACAACGCCCTAATCTCCTCATCTGAAGATGGTGATCGCGTGGCCACGACCCATGGGACCGAGCGATTTCTCGCCAGCTTCGACAGGCCTTCCATTGCCTCCATACTCACATGTTCACCGTCAAGAATGACCAAGTCTGGCACCGCAATCTCAGAGAGGTGTTCGGTGGCTCGCTTTACATTCGGTGCTTGAAGCAACTCACAACACCCACGGAGATCTGTGAGCATTTGCCATAGATGAGACATGGATCCGCATACCAAGATCGACGGCTGCTGTTGGTAGTAGCACACGGTGGTATCAATCACTCGACTCCGTTCACCCACAAAGAACTTCATCAGCGTGCGTTCGTCTGCCAGACCAATCAGGACACGCTCAGATGCTGGGTGAGTCAACACCGGAATGCAGTGATCAAAATCAGCGCTATCCCAATCCGACTGCCAAGCTGTCAGTTCCATGGGTTCTTCAACACATTGATCTATCAAATCAGGTGGCAACCCAAGCGAAGTCAGCAAACCAACCAATACCGCTCGCTCTCCGATATCAAGACCGTCTTGCCACAGCGCTCTGTACACCGCATGTCGGAATGCCCCCGCCTTATCGGGTGCATGCCGCCCAACATATACAGTCAAACGGGTAGCCGTAGTCGACCGGCACCGTTGCGGGGGCAATACCATGTCAACATCTGGCGCTCTGTGATGGACCTCATGCACCTCCGTTGAGAGCATTTGTTCTTGGTCCAAATCAAAGGGTCCATCCAACAAATGTGCAGCGTGTTCTACGAGGCACCAATCCACTTTGTCCGCCCCTCCCCACCTGCAAATGCGTTCATGCAATGCAAAGCAGTACGGACAACTAAAGTCGATAAAGGCGACAAAGCCTCGGAGATCAATGTCCAACAACAAGTCCACCGACTTGGTGTCAACGATGGGGTTTCCATTGGCAACAATAGAACCGCTGGACGCTGATTCCTCCTGTACCGACAGGTCTGTCTCCTCTCCGAGTTCCACAGACAATGTCGGCATGGGACCCGTGGGCATATCCACCAAGGCCAACACATCCACAGGATCCATCTTTGTTGGACCCTCACCCAATGTTGCGACCCGCTGAGGCCCCAGCATCGACTCCACCTCCATCAGTGCTTCCAACATCTCCCGGGCATTGGAAAAGCGGTCGTCTCTGGATTTAGCCAACGCGCGCTGCACGAGTTGTTCAAGTGCTGGCAGAATTCGGATTCGTGGATTCGCTTCAGCAAAGGATGGTGGGGGATCATTGAGATGTTTCATCAACACCTGCAACGGTTCTGCAGCAGTAAATGGAAGTACGCCCGTCAATAACTGAAAGAGGATGACACCCAAGGAGTACAAATCACTTCGCTCATCCACATCGGCATCACGGATTTGTTCGGGAGACATGAACAGCGGAGATCCCAAGGTCGAGCCGACATGAGTGAACTCCAAGTCCACGCTCAGTTGTTTGACAACACCAAAGTCCAAAATCTTGACGAAGTCTCCGCCGAAAACATCGGGAACCACAAACAAATTGGACGGCTTCAGATCTCGGTGAACCAAACCCGCTCCATGGGCTTCAACCAGTGCGGCACAGACTTGCTTGAGGATGGAGATTGCACGAAGTGGTTCAAGCCATCCTTGGTCCTCTACCAACTGTTTGACGGTCTGACCCTCCAGGTACTCCATCGCAATGTAGTACAGATTGTTCTCATGACACCCATAGTCAAAGATGCGAACAATGTTTGGGTGGCTGAGCCTTGAGCACAAAGACGCCTCAAGAAAAAACCTTTGTTGAAACTCTTCCACACCCTGGGAAACATCGCCCAATAATTTCACCGCAACAACCCGTTCAAGCGGACGCTGCACTGCTTTGTATACTTGGCCCATCCCTCCGCGTGCGATGTACTCCGTCAGTTCAAAACGACGATCCAGTACCTGACCCAACAATGGATCTTGTTCATGGTCTACAGAGTCAGTCACAGTCGTTCTCAACGAGCCACTCACCCACCCAAAAGTCGGATTTGAACGGGAGGTAGAGGAGGTTCCACAATAGGCGACCATATCTTCACAGTCCAGCACGATAGTGCTTGTGACACCACGGTTTAGCCTCATCTTGGGTGCCTTCTCACCCAACAGTGATAGAGGCGGAGGTCCATGCGAGTCCTCTGATGTCCCAACACCTTGATTATTTCTCCGACATGCTGATTGAAGGAGAGCAGATCCGTGCAGCTGTGGCTGGTCCTGGTGCAAGTGCGGACAGTGGCACGGTGTGGCTTCAGTTGGCCGCGACGGAACAGCGGATATTGGTCATAGAACTGCATATGGGTCCAACAGGAAGCTACAGCCCGGTACAGCGCCTGGCCGCTCCGTCACAACAAATCCAGCTAGAGCGCTACCCCAAAACAGACGACAGCCTGGCACGACTCGAGCTATACGGCTTTGAAAAGCCCATCGTCATGGTTGAAATAGACCGTACAGATGTATTTCCCAACGTGGAACCCTTCATTGTCGCCTGGGGTGGTCGATTGGGAGGTGCGGGTACGGGCCGTACATCCGTCCCCCTCAACAAACCCCCAACCCCCATCGAGCGAAAAACCTTGATCATTCTGGCTTCCTTCTTCATCGCCCTCAGCTCGCTCGCCTGTGCGTGCGGTGGAATCATACTGGGCATCTCGTCCATTGTGGGAGGTGCGAAATGAATTGGTTGAGAACAATCCGTAGAGACATCCTGTTTGGCGTCTTTTGGTTCATCGGCCTGTTCACTTGGGACGCGCTGGACAGCTACTATTCAATCCAACGAGCGACGAGCCGAATCAATACGGACAAAACGACGGTGGCGCAGCTAAAAGGCGCTGTTGTTGATTATGTCATCGGTGCCGGCATGGCCTACCTGTGTATGGGGATCATGGCGGGCATCATGCTGCATTTGCTCATCCGCATCCTGCACCCCCAACGCCGCTCTTTTTGGCCATGGATGTTCCACGCAACAGCCTTAATGGCCGTCAGCACAATCTTGGGACTCGCTCGTCAGATCATCACTTTCCCTTCGTTGCACTACTGGTTTCCACTCCGAAGACAATGGGCTGAATTGGCCGAGCCATGGTGGGTCGATATCGTCTGGGTTGTGGCCGCACTCACCGTCCTGGAACTGGGCCGACGAGCATGGAGTGGACGGAAAGGCTTCGCTACTCGGTTGGGTTGGGCGGTAGCCTATAGTTTGAGTGTTGCCTGGGTCCTACAACCCATCAGTGCCGCCCCTTCACAAGACAACAAAGGGATGAATGTGGTGCTGATCGGTGTCGATGCGCTTCGCCCGGACCGCTTGCACTTCAATGGAAATGACCGAAACACGAGTCCCCATATCGATGCTTTGCTGGCTGAAAGTGCAATTTTCACACAAGCATTTACCCAGCTTCCGCGAACCTATCCCGCATGGATCACCACGCTGAGCGGCACCTGGCCCACAGAACACGGTATCCGCGACAATCTGCCCACTGCAGACCGTCTGATTCCGAGTGCAGCCCTGCTCCCTCAAGTGATGCAGGCTGCCGGCTACGCCACTGGATTCGCTACCGATGACAGCCGTTTCTCGTACATGGTTCCAGAAGCCGGCTTTTCCATGATTCGCCAACCGGTGGTGGGGCTTCAAAACTTTGCCATGAGTGTAAACGAGCCAAAGTTCAGGGCTTTTCATGGCTTATTCCAAAACCCTCTTGGATTCACATTTCTCCCAGTCCAGGCATTCAACCAAAGCTTTGGATCTTCTTACAGACCCGATCAGTTTGTGGAATGGGCCGTGGATGGCCTTTCGGAAATGTCGGAAAATGATCAGTTCTTTTATGCGATGCACTCCTGTGTCCTTCACGTACCAGGAGACCGGGTGTACCCGTGGTACCACATGTTCGGTCAAGACGGCTACAAAGGAAAGAACCGATTCAAGTATTCCAGTTCTGGATCTTCTCTGATCGTCGCAGAAGTAGAAGGCGCCAAAGGGAAGAAAGCTGTACGGGTCGCCGAACAGGACCTGCGAATCTACGACTCTGGTATCCGCATGGCCGACGACCTGGTCGGAGAGGTCGTCACCGAACTCAAACGAAGTGGCTTGTGGGACAACACCATCATCATCCTTTTTTCCGACCATGGCGAAGAGGTGTGGGCGCCCGATCTTCCGTACAAATGGAGCGGGCCAAACCATGGCTTCCACGTCTACGGAGATGGACACACCAATGTTTTGTTTTCCATCCGGTTTCCTGATGGTGCGCATGCCGGTAAAGTCATCAACGATCCCATTCGATTGATCGACTTGGCACCCACTGTGGCCGAGATGGTGGGGCTTGAATGGCCAAACCCAGTGTCTGGAAAAAGCGTGCTACCGCTTGTGAAAGGCCAAACAGAAGAGGGTCCTCGACCTGTCTATTTTGAAACGGGTCTCAGTGAACCCCGGTACTGGGTACCTGGACACAGACGATACCCATTCAAGTCGGTCAGCAAGCGCTACAAATTCGATAAAGAAACCAACCAAGTACACATTCGGACGAAGTTCCTTCCTTTCTTGATTCGCGGAAAGGATCGTGCAATCCAACTGGGCAAATGGAAACTCGTTTGGCACTCTCTTAAATCGGGAATCCGCGTCGAATTGTATGACCGAGAATTGGATCCCCTGAACCGGGTCGATTTGGCCGAAGATTACCCAGACAAAGTCGCAGAATTGGGTCACCTTTTGCTGCCATTCTTGGAAGGCGACAACGTAAAGACCCCTCCCCCTGAAGAGTGGGTTCAAAAGTCCCGGCGGCACAAACGGAAAGACAACCGCTATATCAACCGGATGCGACGCAATTCTGGCACTCTTCCTCCAAACACTACAGCTCCGGAAGACACACCCCCAGAGGGTGCAGACGATGCAGAAGAGGACACGCCAAAAACCGAGACAAAAGAAGACACCGAATAAGCCGACTAATGTTGTCGAACCCCGTGCTGAAAGACCTCGGGACGAGGCCGGACTCGAATCACCTCAATGGGGTCGTCCACAGGCCAATAAAGAACGTTGGCAACCCGGCCCTCTTGCAACGGATCTACACCACCAAAGCATCTGTGGTTGTCATCGCATAAGGTTCGGAACACACGACGCATGTCAGCGTCCGCAGTCAAATGTCCGGCATGAACCAACATATGGGCAGCATCCACCAGATTCGCAGTACCCAAACGATACCAAGGATCAACAACCGAGTCATGGCCAATACCAACCGTGGCTCCCGCTGCCCAAAGCTCATCTACTCGCGTGATTCCACGGCGTTTTGGGTACCCATCAAAACGTCCCTGTAAAACGATATTGTCGAGCGGATTGGTGACAACCTGAATCTCTGCTTCAACAACATCTGCGATCACCTGTGCTGCTACATCATCAGGATAGCTATGAAGGGCTGTACAGTGACCTGCAATCACTTGCGATCCGTTGCCTCGACGTTTTGCCTGTCGACACACTTCTTCCAAGTTTCGGATGCTGGGATCATCGGTCTCGTCACAATGGAAATCGAGAGCAAGACCGAACTCTTCCGCGAGTTCGAAAGCCATTTGCACCGTCTTCCAACCTGTTTCTAAGTCATGTTCAAAATGAGGAATCGCCCCCACAGCATCGCACCCCAAGCTGACCGCTGCTCGCCATTGCTCTACTTGACCCGGCGCTTTGAGCAGGCCTTCCTGGGGGAAAGCAACCACCTGAATTTCGACCTCATCTTTCAATTGATCTCTTAGATCAATCAGCGCTTCTACAGCCGTGAGATTTCCCGTATCGACGTGGGTACGGATCCGTGTACAACCCCAATTTCGGTACCATCCAATCGTCTTTCGCGCCCGCCGCTGAATGTCGTCTGCCACAAGCGTGTCCCGAACTGCGGCCCAATTGGCGATGCCCTCTTGAAGGGTTCCCGACATGTTTGGTGTCCGTGCGCCCAACTGCGTTGCATCCAAATGCACATGAGGTTCAGCGAAGTGTGGAGTGAGCATCCCTCCCTCACGCACTTCCTCTCCCGTCCGTTCCGACAGGGTCCCAGCCGGACCAATCTGGGCAATGCACGCACCCTCGATCCGCACGTCGCAGATTTTGTCTTGGAGATGAATCGACTGGAACAGCATCGACTAATGCTACCCCACCGAGGGCTTCGTGTGCGATAGTCTGTATTCCCAAACGAACCGAGCATACCCACGACAACTCAAGAGAGCATTACCATGGGCAAATTATCCATCACTGTAGACGGCCTGAAATTCAAGAATCCCTTTGTGATCGGATCCGGCCCCCCAAGTACGAACGCCAAGATTATGTGCAAAGCATTTGCCGCAGGTTGGGGAGGGGTCGTCGCAAAAACCACAAGCCTGACAGACACTGAAGTACACAACGTTCAGCCTCGTTACGGAAAACTGCGTTCCAAGAGCAAGGACAATGTTGGGTTTCAAAATATTGAACTCATCTCTGATGCGACCTTTGAGGACTGGGAAGACTGGTACAAAGAAACCAAGGACACCCATCCCGATGGAATACTGATCGGATCCATTATGGAAAGCTACGATAAAGGGCGCTGGCAAGAGTTGGCTGCTCGTTGTGAAGCCTCCGGATGCGATGCCCTTGAGTTGAACTTTAGCTGTCCTCATGGCCATCCCGAAAAGGGAATGGGTGCAGCCATGGGTCAGGATCCAGAACGCGTACAAGAAGTGACACGGTGGGTCGTTGATGCCGTGAACATTCCGGTGTGGTCCAAAATGACCCCAAACATCACCGACATTACGGTGCCCGCACTGGCAGCCCAAGCGGGCGGCGCCCATGGCGTCAGCGCCATCAACACCATCTTGGCTTGTATCGGAATCAACCTTAAAACCCTCAAACCACAACCCACCGTAGAAGGCCACTCGACCTTTGGTGGATACAGCTACCTGGCTGTAAAGCCCATCGCCTTGCGCATGGTGGCGGAGATAGCCCAGGCGGCTCCAAATCTGAGTATTTCAGGGATTGGCGGCGTGACATGTGCTGCGGATGCCATCGAACACATGCTCGTGGGGGCGCGCACTGTACAAAGTTGTACCGGACCCATGCTGCAGGGTTTCGGCATGGTCACCGAACTCATCGAAGGTACCGAAGCCTTTATGGATGAGCATGGGTTCCAATCACTAGAGGAGGTCATTGGAAAATCGCTTCCGTACTTCACTACGCACCACCACTTGGTGGAACTCCAAGCTGCAAAACGAGCGGCTCGCGCAGCAGCAAAAGCCGAAGCAAACACCGTCAATAAAGACACGGATTGGGGCAAGAGCGACATCCAAGACCAAACCAAAAACTTGGTCAGCAACGAATAAACCCAAGCCCTATTTGCCTTGCCCTGCCAAGAATACTTGGGACACTGTGCCAATGAAGGTCAGAATCCCAATCATCCACAAATCCGTCTCACGCTCCAGGGTCCACGCCAAAGTGAGGGCGCCCAGCAAAGAGGTAATCAACGGCAGTGCGCGTTCATAAATGATGGGAAAGACCACCGCCCCAACAGCGCCCGCGGCGTAGTTAAGCCACCACGGAATCTTCTTTCCAAACAGTTCAGGTGCGACCGCTTGGGCAAGGCCTACCATCAACGCCACGCCAATCAACCTCAATGCACTCTTTTCCATAAGATGCATCAGCACAGCACCCACNACTCCAACTCCGACCTTGATCGCAGCCTGAGTCAGGCCATCTCCAGTTGGGGAGTAGTGGTTCGCCAGCAACACGCCAACAACAAAGCCAGGAGCAATGATGACGAATCGATAAAATCGATTCCCAGCGAAAAGAAATACGATGCCCACAACAATCAGTAAGGATCGGGCATCTGTGGAATCAATCGGCCAACGACTGGGATCGATCCACTCCATCAAATCATCAAATTTAGGCACAGTTCCATTCCTCGTGGCAGGATGAGCAGTATGAAACACCTGTTCTCGATATCCCTGTTCACCATATTCGCCACAGGATGTACGGCATCAAATAAAACAAGCCACCAAGATTCTGCTGCTGGTTCATTTGCACCTGCGGATTCCGATGTTCCCGGCAGTACGCCTGATCCTGAAGATACACCCAGCGACGGCATCCAAACCGAGGTCCTATTTGAGGTCCGAGGCGGCGCATACGACATCACCTTGGCACCCGACGGACGCATTTTCGTCAGCATTCAGGAGCATGGCATCACCGTATGGGATCCGGTCACCGATTATCCTGAAACATACACAGAACGGGCCGGTGCAGTATTCGGGATTGCGTGGGCAGATGACACCATCATGTACACGACATCTCTCCATCGACAGGAAGGTACGTTGTCGCGACTGGATGGTACCCGCGGTACCGTCATCGCCTCAGCGTCGGGCGCAACGATTTTCCGCGAACCCACCGATTTGGTTCAAGCACCAGATGGTGCCTGGGTCCTATCGGATCGAACCTTGGAAACACTTTTTGTTGTTCGAGACGATGGGGAAACCGTAAGCATGTTGGATGTCGACCTGGAAAAACCATCGTGTGTCGCTTCCGATGACAACTATGTCTACGCAGGTGGACTCAATGGTGTGGTTCGTATTCCTTGGCCCGATGGTACCCCTGAAAAAATCGATGAACGACAGGTCAATGGCCTGCATTTGGTCGATGGGGAATTGCTCGGTTCCAATGTGGAGTGGGGAATCTTTCGTATTGGTGAAGACGAACGCCTGGGCTTCGATGACATTGCCCTACCGGGACGCATAGAAGGTCAAACACGCGTGTACGTGACAGACTGGGATGGCGCAGAGGTGTGGGCCAGNCTTCCTTGACCTTATAGGATGATTGTACGGAGGAAACGTGGTCCCAACCCTAGCGAACTTCACCGCACTTCGCGAAGCAGAGATGCTTATCGCTGGAGCCGCATGCATCTGCTTCTTCTTGTTTGGCAGTTTGGCAGGTGGGTTGTTTCTGTGGTTTAGGCTTCGCAAACAAGCAGCAGATGATGTTCCGGCTCCAGAACCGCCACCCGTCACCAGAGATGCCCATGCAGACTCAGGTCCGGACAACCGGAACATTCAACCCAAAGCTCGGCTGCCCCCTCCCCCAAAACCCATAAAGCAAGAAGAAGAGGAAAAGGAAACAAGCAGTACGCCGGACAAACCACAACCAGACACACCTGTGGTGAGAACACGTCTTCCGTCTCCTCCAGAACCAATACCCATCACCTACCCTCCATCACAAATCATGGAGGAAGAAACCACCATCCGTACACCAGCAGACGGTGAAGAAGACACCAACGTGCGACCCATTACGCGTCCTCTGGGTGTCGACGATGATGTCCCTGACACCATGGACCCCACGATTCCACCCCGAAAGAATGAACCGCTCACCCCCATTTCATTGCCCGATGACGATGAGTTAGAAACCCCCACCATTTTGATTGACCGCACCAAACCCATGCCACAGGACGAANACGAATGAAGACCAGTCCTCTTCACGCTGTTCACGAGGCAGCACAAGCTTCGATGACTGAAATCAACGGATGGGCGACGCCTCTTGAGTTCCCCACGGGAGCGGCATCAGAGGAGACGCTCGCAGCTGAGGGTGCCGGATTGCTGGACCTCTGTTCTGCGGACACTGTGGTGCTAAAAGGACCCGATGCAAGACGCTTCTGCAATGGCATGTTCACCAATAATATTCGCGGTCTGCAACCTGGTGAAGGCAATCGATCTGCCATGTGCGATGCCAAAGGGCGTGTTCTTGGACTGTTGGACATCTACTGCACAGGCCCCGATCAGTTCGAAGGCGTCTTGGAAGGTGTAGACGCCGAGTGGTTCGAAGGCCGATACGAAATGTACATCGTATTCGATGATGTGGAGATGGAGGTCTCTGCACAAGAACCATGGGTGCTGACCTTGCAGGGCCCCAAAGCGGANTCGATACTTCAATCCGTTGGACTGCCCACACCCGAGCAAAACGGGCACCACATTCTTTCAGACTCGGGAATTCGAGTCATGAAGAAGGACCGCACTGGCTTGGGGGGATTCGACCTTCTTCTTCCCTCAGATGCCATCGTCAAAACCCATGCTGACCTGCTGGCTGCAGGAGCAAGCCCCCTGGGCCATACAGCTTTCGATGCACTTCGCATCCGGCATGGTCGAGCACGTTGGCCTGTCGATGGAAACGAAAAATCACTCGTTCATGAACTCGCCATCAACGAAGAAGTCTGCAACTTCAACAAGGGCTGCTACCTTGGACAAGAAGTGATCAATCGAATTGATGTGAAAGGCCAGATCGCGAAGAAAATCATGCCCATGATCATCGAAGGAACCGAACTTCCTCCTTTGGGAGCCGAAGTTGTATTGGATGACAAAACCGTTGGTNTCATCACATCAACGGCCCACTCAAATGGGCAGGCTCTCGCACTCGCCGTCCTGCGCAAAAAGGCATGGGACTCTGGTTTGTCACTTGTCATCCAGGCGGAAGAGAAGGTGTGGAAAGGTCAACTCAACAATACTTTGGACTAGTTGATGTTTAGTCGAAGATCCTTTTTGGGTGGTGCCGCCGCATCCGCATTGGTGGTCCCTGGAAAGGCTCACGCATCGAAAAGCGAACAACAAGCGCTGATCGACCGGGCGATGACAGGAATCGACTCTGATCGTTTCATTGACACCCACGTCCATGTGATTGGTAATGGTGCTGGCGGTACTGGCTGTACCGTCCATCCACGAATGACCGATCTTTGGTCTCACCCGATGGATTGGATCCGATTCCAAGTCTATACACGTGCCAGTGGAATCACAGATTTAGAACGAGCCGATCAAGAATACCTGGAGGTCCTGACACAGCGGGTTCGCGCCATGCCCCATCAAGGCCGAACCTTTCTGTTGGCTTTTGACGGTGTGTATGACAAAAACGGGCAAGCTCGACACGATGACACGGTCTTTCATACGCCAACCAAACATGCGCTTGAGGCTGCAAAAGCCGATGTTCGGTTTGCTGCTGTAGCCTCCATCCACCCATACCGTAAGGATGCCGCTGAAGCGTTGCATGAAGCCGCAGATGAAGGAGCCGTCGCCGTCAAATGGCTCCCCAATGCCATGTGGATAGACCCATCATCACCTTTGTGTGATTCTGCATACGCAGTCATGGCAGAACGGGGTTTGCCGCTCATTTGTCATGCTGGAGAGGAACAAGCGGTTCATGCTGAAGACACCCAAGAGTTCGGCAATCCGTTGCGTCTGCGTCGCGCCCTCGACCAAGGAGTCACCGTCATCGTCGCGCACTGTGCGAGCCATGGTTTTAGTAAAGACCTGGATGCCCCAGGACATCCATCCGTATCCAGCTTTGAACTGTTCCTCCGGATGATGGACAACGAAAACTACATTGGAAAGCTGTGGGGAGAGATCTCAGCGATAACATTGCTGAACCGCGTCAAAACAGCAGTCCCCCAACTGCTCAAGAGAAAAGANCTCCATCATCGCCTGGTTCATGGAAGCGACTACCCCATCCCCGGTGTCGATCCATTGATCAACCTTTGGCAACTGTGGGNCTTGGGCCTGATTCGTTGGGAAGATCGTGCGCCTTTGGCTCAACTGTTCAACGAAAATCCGATTTTGGGCGACTTTGTCCTAAAACGAGTGTTCATCAATGATGATGGAAACGAGGGTTTTCCTCCATCTGTTTTTTGCCCACCATGGTCGCTGTTTCCAAACCTTAGCTAGGCCCAACCCCTGGCAAGTCTAGGGGGGGAGCGTGTGCCACCTTTCCCGTCTTGTCCATGCGTTGAGCAACCGCTTTCACCAGAATCGGCCAAGCAATCGTCGCATCGGAAAAGACTTCTGCGTACCGACCACCCTCATCCACAGGCAGAAACTTGCCCCAACTCACCCCTTCTGAGTAGCTGCAGCCACTAAGACCTCCCCAATGGGCAGGCTCCGGGCATATGCGAACACCGTAGCAATATCGAGTCAGTGGCAAGGACCGCTCAAGCTGGGTGTTCACGATATCGATGAATGGCGGTGCTTGCTGCGCCCAGTTTCGAGGCACCCCACCACCAATGGTGACAATGCCCATCTTTGGACTGTCACACACCAGTCGAGAGAAATGGCCCAAATCCAAGAAGGCGTCGAATGAAGAACCAAAACTGATCAATGCATCTTCCACACTCAGTTCAGGGTCTGCCGCCAAGCGCTGTTCCAGCATGGCCACACCAAGGTCCAATGCCAGTTCAGAATCGGAAAATGCTGGCACATATACCGGCACACCGAGCCGATAGCAGGTGGACATGATGCCCCGCTTTCCGGATGGTGCAAGGTATTCACCAATGGCATGAAGCAATTCTCTGCTGCCCCACCTCCGATCGGTGGGCATGCGAACAAAAACCTCTCTCAACAAGTCGGACAGATCATTGAGATTCTTCTCCAACTCATAGGTGTCGTAGACACGGTTGTAGCCTTTGTCGAAGAGTTCCGTATCGTCCATTTTCTTGGATGCCTTGAAGTGTTGCATCCCCGCCAACTCCACCAATCCATGGGTCATCAACGCACCCGTCGATACAATTCCTTGTACCCACCCGCGCTCCAACATCTCCACGATGACCAGATTCATCTTGGCAACCGTCATGGCTCCCGAAAGGGTCAACACCACCGTACATTCAGGATCTTCGATCATCGCCTGCAAAACTTCTGCAGCCTCCCCCAAGTTCCTCCCACCAAAAGCGGTCTGCGACATTCCCGCCAACAGTTCATCCAAATCGCCAACCGAGTTTAAATCCAAGGTATTCAAGGGGGTCAACCCATCCACCACACCGTCACGCATCTCACGGTGATGCAATGTGGAACCGGTCATTTTCTTCGTCATCATTCCCCCCAGTTTACGACCGGCCAGCCGTGGCGATTTGCATGCCTCAACAGCCGCGGATCCGGATGAGCCGCAATGGGCGTCCCAACCGCTTCCAGCGCCGGTAAATCACTATAGCTATCGGTATAAAAAATACAGTCTTTCAGGTTCACACCCTGCGCTTGAGTATAGGCTTTGGCCTGAANCAGCTTNCCCGGCCCGTAGCACAGAGCGCCNTCCACCCCNCCTGTGAANACACCATNTTCAACCGCGAAACGGGTACACAAAAAGTCGTCCAAGCCCAGTTCCTTCACAGCACACTGAGAGAGGTACAGAGAAGATCCGGTCAGNAAAACAAGGCCATCGCCTGCTTTTCGATGTTTTTCCACCACATCCCGGGCTTGTGGACGGATGGTGCCCACCACCTCTTCTGCCCAAAACGCCTCCGTGCGAACCCGAATGTCATGTTCGCTTTTTCCCTCCAGTCCTCGGATNGCCTTTCGAACAGCATCTTCGATGTTCGCCATACCCATCTGGTACATCCCAATCCATCCAGCCATCTTGATCGCATCCCATCGACTGATGTGACCTTCTCTCAATTGGCGTTTCACCCACAATGTCGCGGAATTACATGACAACAAAGTGAGATCTAAATCGAAAAAAGCGATGGAAGACATGTTGGTCAATTAGCCTGCTGGTGTTCGTGTGGATACCTCGGCAATGATGGAAACCGACACAAACAAAAAGCACGGAAAAAACGCGCCTGGCTGTGGCGTGGGTCTATACGCGATGCTGCTTATTGGAATCTGTTTGGTGGGGGTCCTTGGGATTTGTTCAGCAACCATTGGTCTGTTGAATTCGGAACCCGAAGAGGCAAGAAACCTTGTACACGGTTCGGAAGTTCAAGTGTGGCGGCTCCAACCCATGCGAAAGGCCGGGCTTCTGGAACTCACAGAGGTTCCATCCGCTTGGCACGATGAAAGTTTTGGGTTCGATGGAACAACCGCCTGCGTACTCACCACCAAAGGTGCCGGACGGGTCGAGGATGGTGTCGGCGTGTTCTTTATGTGGTCAGAGATCACAAAAACAGAAGTGAATCGAACATCGGAAACCACCATGAGCGTCAGCGTCCACAACAGCGAATCAAGTTTTAGTTGTATCTTTGGTCCAAACGAAGGGGCAGAACGCTTCTTGAGACAAATCGAAACGGAACGTCAAGGTGTCAGCGCACCATCCGACTGCTCTGGAGACGCATGCTCAGCATCGGACTCTGGTGAAGCTTCGGGTTGATCAGGAGATACCGGTTCAGCAGCCGGACTTGTTGCCGTCTGTGAAGATGCTGGTTCCAAAATATCTCGAAGCGCATCTCGCTCCGCTTTGAGTTTTGTGGTCACAGAACCCACCCACTGAGTCCTTGCTGCCACCCTCACCCCTTCATCGTACCGGTTGTAGGCTTTGGTCAGCAGAATCTTGGCCTTCTGTTTCACGATTTCTCGATATTGCTCATGATCTTCTGACTTCACTGAGCGGGGAGGATCGTAAGAGACCATGTCTTCATACAAAAGCACATACGAGTCCCCAAGCAACAACAATCCCTCCAATGCAAACTCCGGCTCGCCAAGTTGAAACATGGCAATCGCCTGCTTTTCAGCCTCCGTCATCAACGCATCTCGAGCCTTCAGTCGACGGGCTGCTTTCTTATCACCTGAAATCTTGATGTCAGCGGCCGTCTGGAGTTGCACGCGAACCAAAGCCAACCGCGCTTTGGCGGTAATCCAAGTGCGGTTGTCGATCGGAGAATTCAATGCCGCAACAATGCGCTTGATCCCTCGGCGTTCTTTTCCAGACCGGATCTCAACGATGCCCTGCTGTAGCGCCATCGAACGTTCGTCATCTGCCGTCCACTTTCCAGAAGCGCGCAGTCGTTTGACCATGCGAATCGATTCTCTATGGCGCCCCACCTCTTCCAAACAATAGGCCAATCGAAATCGTGCATCCGCAGCAATAGCCAAGTCCGAAAAACGCTCGGACACCATGACGTATACATCGATGGCTTTGTCCCACTGCTCAGTGGTTTCGTACAAAATACCCTGCTGATATTCAAGCTGTTCCAATGCCGATCCGGCAGACGCGCGAGCAAGATCCAGCATGTTCTGGGCGGCATCAAACGCACCGATACGTCGCAAAGCTACAGCCTCTTCCAACTGATCTTGGGCCGTGACTTCTATGGTCGGAGCTTCATCTTCAATATCAGGCAACTCTGGAGTTTCCGCCAACGACGCAGCTCCCACCCAAAGACTGAGCGACCACACCCATACAAACCTTTTCAAATGGCACCCCAAAAAAATGCCCCCTCCTCGTCGTAACGAGGGGGGGAGACCGCCTTGGTGGTGTGGACTTTTACTATGGCCCCCCCAAAAAAATAGGGGGGATCCATGATCGCCGCTTCAGGCTTCCTTTGCATAAAGGCGCGCCATTCACAACGAGAGCTGGTTCCCAAAACGGAAACACGGGGGCCAAATGTTCGGTCCGAAACACCCTCCAGGCANAGTCCATATGATAGCCAAAGCCCACCCTCTCGCCAAGGGGGACTGGGTCCAGTTTTAATGATTCATAGGACACCGCAGGCTAATCCCTACACAACATGTCTACACTCAGCTGGATCATCGCATGCATCTACCTGCTCTGCCTTGGGGCTTTGACCGTCTATGGCATACACCGAATCGCACTGCTGTTTTGGATTCGACGGAAAGAAAAACCCATCCCAACCGGACTGGACACTTGGACGCCCACCATCTTGGTGCAACTGCCGATATTTAATGAACCCCATGTCGTAGTTCGCCTTATTGATGCGGCAGCATGCATGGATTGGCCTCTTGATGCACTCGAAATCCAAGTATTGGATGACTCCAACGATCAAAGCACGAGCATGGCCCAAAGGCGTGTTGAACATTGGGAGCAACAGGGCAGAAAGATTTCACTGATTCGAAGAGAGAGTCGTGTGGGCTATAAAGCGGGTGCGTTGGCATACGGTTTACGGAAAAGCCAGAGCGAATTCGTCGCAATATTTGATGCCGACTTCATTCCTCCCAAAGACTTCCTGCGGAAAATGATGCCTTCGATTTCTGCTCCGGAGGTAGGGCTTGTACAAGCCAGATGGTCACACCTGAATCGAACCCAGAATTGGCTCACACGAACACAGGCGACCTTGCTGGATGGTCACTTCGTTATCGAACATACCGCCAGATATCGCGCGAAGCGCTTTTTCAATTTCAACGGAACGGCTGGAATCTGGAGGCGCCAATGCATTGAAGAAGCGGGTGGGTGGAGTCACGACACAGTCACCGAAGACCTCGACCTCAGTTATCGCGCCCAATTGCTCGGATGGAACTTTGTCTACCGAGTCGATGTGACTGCCCCAGCTGAACTACCATCCAGCATGCGCGCATTTCTGCAACAACAGCACCGCTGGACCAAGGGCACGGTACAGACTGCGCTAAAACTTCTTCGACCCATCCTGACGTCAAAGTTCTCACTGGGCATACGACTGGAAGCCGTCAATCACCTCACGATGGTGGCAGCCTATCCTTTGGTTCTACTGCTATCGATGCTGCTTCCCCTCTCCATCGCAGCCCGTACTCATTTGATAAGTGATGGTGCACAGTGGGTAGACATGTTGGTCGTCGCATGTACCACTGGCAGCATCGGACTGTTCTATGGTCAAACGATTCGTCAGGCCGGTGGCCGACTCTCCTCCCAATGGCGGGACATTCTGATGGCCATGATCGTTGGAATCGGCATGAGTCCCAATCAAACCATTGCCTTTCTGGAAGGATTATTTAGTTCAGATGCCACATTCGTCCGAACGCCCAAAAGCGGTACAGGACGTGCCACGGCGATCCCCAAAATCCGTGTGGGGGCGCAGGCCTGCACTACACTCATGGCTTTTTACTACATCGGTACAGTGATCTGGGCCGTCCATGCTCAATATTGGATGAGCCTACCTTTCATCTGCATCTTTGGGCTTGGGTATACAGCAGTCAGCCTAAGTTTGTTTCTTGAGGGCTGGAAACCTGTGGCAAACACCGAAATGGATGCCGTACATGTATCCAAGTAGACGGAACTACCGATTCATCCGAAGCTGCTGAAATTCCAACCGAACGAAACGCTTCAGGATGGATACACCCCTCGATTTTCAACTGATATTTTCTGGCCATTAGCGCCAGCATCACTGCACGCTGGGCGCCAGGACCCGTGGGAGCAGGCCCAACCAGCAACCCCGACCATGGTGGTGAGTGTTCACGCATAGCGGAGACAAAGCCCGATTCACTACCCAAACCTTCTGGGCATACTGCACGCAAGATAATCGTACCCCCTGCGTGTACAGGTGGTGAAGGTGACAAGGCCAAATAAGTCGCAGCACGGCTCGCCTGATACAAGCTGACGGCCTTGGATGATGGCACATACAAAACGGCTCCTGGTACCCGCTCTGCACAACGTTCCCAAGGGTCCAATCGAGACAAGGCTTCGATAAGCACCAAATCAGGGTCACCACACAACCAACAATCAGCAGCCGGGACATACACCAGGGCCAACTGACACCGAGCGGCACGGCCCAGGGCATCCACAGTCTCACGAAATGGATTCCCTGCAAGCTGCCCCAGGCGCACACCAGGCGCCATCACACGGTCTCTATGGTGCAAAGCCAAAATGGTTTCTCGGCCACCACATCCGACTGCAACGCCCTTGTGTCCACCTGATAAACCCGCGTATTGATGAAGCTCAGCCACCCCAACCGAAACGGAAAAAGGCGCTTCCGCTACTGGTCGAAACACCGTCCCCACCACACCGCCTACGGTACACGTCTGAACAACATCGTCCGGATCATGTTGTATGGGTTCAAATGAACGAAGTGGGGCCAATTCTTCGTCTGTCATTCGTCGATGAAGTCCCAATCCAACAACAATGGGGCCACGGTTTGGAAAACGTTCACACAGTGCGTTTAGCGCTGGAACAAGGTNGAGGCGTCGGGTTCCGTCCGGGATACAGATCGCCGCTTTCGCTGTACAGGTCCAGGCGCCCAAGGCCCCGGCTGGGTCGCGTGATGCACGGACTCCCACACCAACACCAGCAGGAAGGGCACAGTCGACAACAGGGGCGGCCACCACGGTTCCTCCCACGAACTGGTCAACGGGTCATAGCTGGCCAATGCAGCGTAGGACAAAGGAATCAAAGTAGCGAGGATCGACCATGAACGAACACCACAGATCAAGGCCGGTACCCACACCCAAAGGACGTACCAGGGGTGCAAGGTGGGAGAAAGCAAGACAAAAGCCCCTCCAGCCCACAGCGCAATCCTTTCCGGAGCAACATGAACACGGATTGCGCGAACCACACAAAATAAACCAACAAGCATGGCGATTGGCCGCGCCCAACCTGCGAAGGCCCATTCGAACAACGGGAATAGCGCCCCATTAAATGACCAGTGCTGCACATACGTGGTCATGCCCGTCATGATGTTCTCACCGGAACTCATAAAAGGGTAGGCCGACAAAGCACCCACGAACAATCCCGCCAGAATCAGGCCTGGACGCCCTCGCCAAATTCGCGGAAGGATGGCCGCAGGCAACAGCTTGAACCACATGCCCAGTACAGCCCAACCACCGCCCTCACCTTGCTTGTCCCAGGCCTCTATCGCCTGGAGAACACACAAAATCGCTAATGGCTCCATGTGGCCACTGCCTGCTGACTCCACTGCACCGAGCGGGTGCAGTGCATACAACCAAGCCGGTCCCAAAGCCCGCCCTCGTCGATGAAGAATCCTTGCCATGGTGAATGCAACCAGGGCATCCACCACGCCCATCACAACCTTTGCGCTCCATGGGGCATAGGCGAGCTTTCCTATCAGACCAAAAAACCACAGCGCCAATGGTGGATAGATTGCAGGTACATCCGGATGCGCCACGCGACTGCGGATTGAGTCGGGACCCCATGCATCCCAAATGGGATTGGAAGGCGCATGAACATAGGGATTGCCACCTTCCCAAGCGACCTTACCTTCCCAAAGATATCGAAAGACATCATCCGATAGCGTGGGCTCGGAAAACACCAAGATGGCGCGGACTGCCAAAGCCGTCCACAACAAAGCATGCACACCAAATCGAGGCCTTGGGAGCAACCAAACGAGACTCCCCCAAACAAGCATAAGCCCGATTGCCGGCGCAATATTTGCACGTAGATCACCCATCGTGACGAGGGCGACCGCACTTATCAATGCCAATAGGATGCTGGACATAGCCGCTGTCGTCTATCCTAAACGGGTGACTAAAGCCTCCGATAGCCAAACACAGGATTCCCGATGGGCCGTCATCATGGTGCGGCTGCCCGATGTGCCGTCCCGTCTCGACGATGTTTTGCCCCGAAACCGGCCTGTCACTCCTGCGGAGTTACCGCTCGTCACACGGGTCACAAGAGACCTGGACAAAGCCCACACAACCGCTGATCGGCTGCGACAAGCAGGGGCCATGGTTGTGATCGTCGAAGAACCCATAGGGCGTTCACAGTCTGCTTTTTGTATCGATCATCCCGCTCAATTCGCGGCGCGAACTTGTACAGGGTGCGACAAAGCAATTTGTCCGGGCTGCATCGCTGATGCCAACGGTCTACTGCTATGCGCAAAGTGTAAAGCCAAACAGGATCTTTCTGCCCGTTCCATCCGCCGCCGACAATTGTTCGTGCTGCTTATCTTCGTGGCCTTTCTATACAAAGTCGTCGAACACTTGAAGTTCGATGCCCAACAAGTCCAAGGAAATGCCCCGATCACAATTGGAATTATTCAATTCGCACCACGATCGGACACCGGTGCCAATATCATCCGTCAACTGAATCGTGGACCCAGCGAAAAAGCAACCACACCAAGCCTGAGAGATCTTGGTGCATGGTTCAACACCGAGTACAGCCGATATACGGGGACCCCTGAACGCCGCTTCAGACTGGAAACCCGAGGCCCCTTCGCCATCGATGTCGCACCACCCGACATGTCGGCAGAAGGCACGTCTTGGTTCGGCGCCATGCTCAAGGCTTGGAAGTACCCACGCTATTTCCGCCAACTCGCCTTAGATCAAGGCGTGCCTGTCGATGACTACACAGTCAAAGCATACGTCGTCTATGGAAGCGGCAGCAAAGACATTGCCAGCCATTCTCGTGGCAGTCGAAAAGGCCGCGTGGCAGTCATCTTCGTAGACATCGACGAATCAAACCCTTCCTATGCGCTCGCTACGATGGCGCACGAAATCGGCCATGCCTTGGGGGCCAGAGATACCTACGACCTGGACACCAACCTTGCCCAAAACCCCGAAGGCTATGTAGAACCATTCGCAGATCCCCTGTACCCGCAGCGGTACGCCGAGTTGATGAGTGTAGACATCCCGCTCAGCCCAAAGGAAGAACAAGAAATCAGCCAACTATTTCAACTCAAGGTTGGCTATCAAACTGCAGCAGACATGGGCTGGATAGCCCCAGAGCAGGCAGAGATGTTTTTCACACCGCCACAGGTGGGACCCGCAGACAAGCTGACACAAGATTCTCCCGACGATCTACCTTGACGGCTTCCGTCGGATCATGACGAACCCGCTGTAAATTCGGGTTCCTTCGATACAGGCAACTCGCCCAATGCAGCCAATGCGGTCATCGCAGCTTCTCGGTTCGCAAAACGAACAATATCTGCTCGGGGATGAGGGCCACACAGATCGGGTGATGTCACCAACACATATTGAACCCAGCCCGTCTCACGGTCTCGATACAAACAGTGACACACTCCCCACTCAGGCGCTCGGTCCATGCGAGTCCATAGTTCGCGTGTCCGTGCTTCATCCAGTCCCAACCTGTCCTTGAAATCAATCGTAAAAATGGCCGGAGGCCCCTGGGTGGCCAATTGTTCATCAAAAGGGGACCGATATTGAATCATGAAGACTCCAGAACACCGCGCCATGCAGTCATGCCACCAGACAAATAGCGACCATCCCAACCCCTTGCGCGCATCCATACCGCCATTTCTGCAGCCCGAGCGCCGCCTTGGTCCACGACAAGGACCGGCTTGCCTTCGACCACCAATGACTCTGCATCCACTTGAAAACATTCATACGGAACGTTGTGAGCGTTGGGGATGTGACCTCTTGAAAACTGTTCAACTGATCGCATATCGATGATGCAGCCAGGGTGGAACAACTGGTTCTCTAATTCCCAAGAATGTATTTCGAGCGTACCCACAAACGATCCGTGCTTAGACTGTAGATACTTCACCTAAGAAGATGCTCACACTTTTCCCAACACGAGGAAAACATGCTCCAAATGCTGTCGATCCTGACCGCTGTATCCATGGCGCAAAACCACCGTGATTGGCAACAGGTCTTAGACAACTACCGAAGTGAAACAGCACGAGTCCATTACGAAAAGATCGCTCGTGACAATGCGACCGATCGCTACATCCATGCATTGGCCACCCACACCGAACCCACCGAAAAACACGAACAACTTGCCTTCTGGATCAATGCATACAACGCCATCACTGTGAAGCTTGTTGCGGATCACTGGCCCATTGGCAGCATCAAAGAGATCGATAATGGACAGGTTTGGGACCGCCGTACGTTTACCGTGGCCAACCAACAGCTCACATTGAATGAAATCGAACGTAAAAAGCTTCTCCCTCTCGGCGATCCCAGAGTTCACGTAGCCCTTAACTGCGCCAGTTTAGGCTGCCCGCCCCTATACAAAGAGGCCTTCTTGGCCAAGACCATTGAACAACAACTCCACGATGCAACCACATCGTGGGTAGCCTCCACAGCCATCCAGACCGATACCGCTAACCAGCAGCTTCAGATGTCGATGATCTTTGATTGGTATGCTGCCGATTTCGATGTTTCTGATGAACGAACCCTTTCTGGGGTAAAATCGAAACTCCAAGGACCCGTCAAATGGGTCAGCCAATACACATCACCATCACAAAGGGACTGGCTACTCAAAGGCAACTACACAATCAGCTTCTTGCCCTACTCTTGGGCCATCAACTCACCGGACTAATATGCACCTTCGTATTGTCATCTTCACAACAACACTGATCGGTTCAGCTTGCACAAGCAAGCTTGGCGAAAGCGATCTTGAAGGTGTAGCAAGTGTGGGTGAAACGATCAGCGGACATACCATTCGAGGTGAAGACACAGCCGTTTCGCCCCTTGAAGAAGAAATCTGCGACGGCGAAGACAACGATGGAGATGGAGAGATTGATGAAGGCCTTCTTCTCACTTTCTATGAAGATACTGACGGTGATGGCTGGGGAGACGAACTGCGGATCGTCGAAGCTTGTGAACCACCCGAAGGTACCGTGGAACAAGCAGGCGACTGTGATGACACCAACGAAAACATCCATCCAGATGCCGAGGAAGAATGTAATGAAATCGATGATGACTGCGACGACTTGATTGATGAAGGTCTGAGTGGAACATGGTTTGAGGACAACGACAGAGATGGTTTTGGAAACCCGCTTTCCGCGATCACAGCATGCGCAGCGCCCGAAGGGTATGTGGACAACAACACGGACTGCAACGATTCAACGAGCATCGTTTCTCCAGATGCCACGGAACTGTGTAATGGCGTCGATGACGACTGTGATGGCCGGATCGACGAGGGCGTCAGCACCTTGTATTACCCGGATGCGGATGGTGATGGATACGGAGTCTTAGAAGAAGGTGTAGTCGAGTGTGGTCACCCCATGGGGTACTCCACAACACCGGGTGACTGTGATGATCTCGACGCTTCGATCAATCCAGATGGTACTGAAATCTGCGATGAAAAAGACAACGACTGTAACGGAGTCATCGACGATTACGTGTCCGAAGGAATCTACACCTACTACATCGATCTGGACGGTGATGGTCACGGCGCCATGCCTACCAGCGACGACATGAGCGACGTATATACGGGTTGTTCGATTCCCGACGGATATTCAGCCCTTGCAGATGACTGCGATGATACCGACCCTGATCGATCTCCTACATCTCCAGAAGTGTGCAACGAAGAAGACGACAATTGCAATGGCAGTGTCGACGAAGGCGTACTGCTGACTTTTTATAGCGATACGGATGGCGACGGGTACGGAACAACCCCCGTATATGCCTGTACCGCCCCCCCTCTCACCGCATCGCTCGATGGCGACTGTGATGACACTCGGAGTGATGTATACCCAGAAGCCCCCGAATATTGCGATGGCACAGACCAAGACTGCAATGTGATCATCGACGACGATCCTGTGGATGGATTTGAATGGTATGCAGACACCGATGGAGATTCATTTGGCGATCCCGATTCGCCCCGAGTCTCGTGTGAATTGCCCGTTGGCTATGTAGAGGACGACTCTGACTGTGGACCCAGTCGAGACGATGTATTCCCCGGTGCAGACGAAGTCTGCGATGAAGTGGACAACAACTGCAACGGTGAAGTCGACGAAGAGGCCGTTGATGCCCCAACTTGGTATCTGGACTTCGACGGGGATGAATACGGCGATTCAATGGACAGCATTGAGGCATGTGAAGGGCCCGACGAGTACACGTTGGAGTCAGGAGACTGTGACGACGAAGACCCTGACATCCATCCAGATGCTGAAGAACTCTGTGACGGGATCGACCAAAATTGCGATGGACTCATCGATAACGATCCCGCTGATGGTGATGAACTGTACCGGGACGATGATCGAGATGGGTGGGGCCTGATTGATTCCACCATACTTGGCTGTGACGAAGCGCCTGGTTGGTCATTTGTTAGCGGTGATTGTGATGACACCGACCCCGGAATCTACCCGGATGCAGAAGAAGAGTGTAATGGCGCCGACGACAACTGCGACGGCAGCGTTGACGAGGGAGAAGTTTGTCCATGTACGGTGGACTACTACGATGGTCATGCCTACATGTTTTGCAATAGTCGCCAACGGTGGTCCAATGCCCGAGACCTATGCAGAAGCTATGACAACTATGAATTGACCACCATCAACGACGCCAGTGAGCAAGCCTGGGTACACGGACGCGCCTACTCGATTTCAACCTACCATTGGTGGTGGATTGGCATCAATGATCGCGGTCGTGAAGGGACCTGGGAATGGCTCAGTTCAAGCAGTGGGTACCGAAACTGGGCCAGTGGCCAACCCGATAATGCGTGGGGTCGAGAAGACTGTGTACACATGTACTCAAACGGCCAATGGAACGACCTGGAATGTTCCCGCAGCGCTTGGGGCAGCGCGCAGATCTACTATATATGCGAGTCGACGGACGACTAATACTTATCGTGGCGTCAGGTTCATGCGTTCAATCAGACGTTCAATCGACTCATCCGTCATCTTGGCATTCTGAAGCGAACGTCCCATTGCGTCATTGAAGTCACGGGTAGTGGCAAAACCTTCCGCATACATATTCAGCGTTCTCCGACCCTCAGCATAGTGATTGCTGTGGGCTGGTGTCATCGTCGTCGTCGTTATGCGATGAAGTTCCCGCAGCTTACTGTGCAGGGCACCGCTGACGGCGCCCTTTGCTACGGCGACATCCGCTTGTCTGTGCATGCGCCACAACACGGATCCTGTTGCATCTAATATTTTCATGCGGCCTCTGTTTCCCCGGCGGCCAACATCTACAGTATATCAACTTTTTGGTTGAACAGCCTTACACAGATCAATTTTTCAACTCTGTTCTGTGTCTCTGCCCATGGGTACGGCCAAATCAAGCAACTGCTCAAAGGCTTCATCTGAAGCTTTGACGGCCTTCAAATTGCCCAAATAACCGTAATGACTCTCCTTCATATCAATGAAGGAATCATCCAATCCAACGGCGTTTTCCCGTACGGAAACACGATCAACCGGCATTGAAGTGGTGGGACCATTCAATACACCAACAGTGACACCAACAATATTCTCCGCAGCATTCTGCATTCCAGATGCCTGGCGACTGATCCCCTCTACGGACCGGTGTAAGCCAGCCCATGATGAATCTGAATTTACCTTCATGCTGTCTCCAATGGTGACGCAACCGCATCACCACTGTCTCATGGATCGGAAAACACGTCCATTCTCATGAATGTGTAGGCTCAGCTGTTTCCGCCGCCGCTGTTTCCACCGCCGCTGTTTCCACCGCCGCCCTTACCGCCGCGTCCGCGTCCACGACCACGGCCACCACCGCCACCGCCACCGCCACGACGACGGCCACCATCACGGCCACCATCACGACGACCGCCATCACGACGACCGCCATCACGGCGACCACCACCGCGACCTCGGCCACCACCACCACCACGGCGGCCTTCACTCTTCTCGCTGCGGGCTGCCTGAAGGGCTTGCACAGAATCAGGTCCTCCGTCGCGCTCAGCCTTCCGCATTCGATCCCACAAGAAGAAGGCGCGCATCGCTGCGGCCAAGAGAATGTCTCCATCTTCCCGCTCTTTGATGGCTCTTACCGTACCGAGGTACCCCTCAAAAGCAATGGTACCCATTGCTTCCTTGATGGCTCGAACTTGGCGTTCAACACGTGCAGCTGCGGCCTCTTCAGGAGACGGCAATGGTCGCACCTCAAACGCAATCTCGTACTGCCGCTCCAAGGTGTTTCGGGTGTTGAGTTCAGCACCCCCAACCAAGGAAATACAAATCCCTGTTTTACCGATGCGACCTGTCCGACCAGAACGATGCAAGTATACGGCCGCATCTTCAGGCAGGCTGTAGTTTAGAACATGGGTCAAGTTTGAAATGTCGATTCCACGGGCAGCAACATCGGTCGCCACCAAGAACTGTGTCCGGCCGGTTTTCACACGCTCCATCACCGCTTCACGTTTCTTCTGAGGAAGTTCACCACTCAACAGTTCTACATCCAACCCTTGTCGGCTCAGAAATGTAGCAACGGTTCCTGTGTCTTCTCGCGTGTTGCAGAACACCACAGCACTCTTGGGCTGTTCTTGGTCCATGATTGCAAGAAGCGCGCGCGCTTTATGAAAGTCCGGGCTGCTTTCGTACACAATGTGCTGAATGTTTTCGACTTTGTCGGCATCTGTCGACAAACGAATGTCTTCTGGATCGTTGGTGTATTTATTGATGATTGAACGAACACGTTCATCAATGGTGGCNGAAAACATCAACACCTGACGAGTTTCAGGNGTTTGGTCCAGGATTTTGGTCACATCCTCATAGAANCCTTGTGCCAACATTTCATCCGCTTCGTCCAGGGCCGCACAAGCAGCACCTGAAAGATCGAGGGTACCCCTCCGAATGTGGTCCAACACCCGGCCAGGCGTACCAACNATAATTTCTGCGCCATCTTTNAGCGCCTCTTCTTGGGCTCCAAAACCCACGCCACCATAAATGGCAACCACGTGCAGGTCTTTGAACTGNGCCAAAGCCGAAGCTTCTTGAGCNACTTGACGGGCCAATTCCCGCGTAGGCGCCAAGATGATTGCTTGAGGTGTTCGTGTTCCAGCNGGGACACGTTCTAGAATGGGCAAACAGAACGCTGCAGTCTTTCCNGTTCCGGTTTTGGACCGAACCACCATGTCTCTTCCAGCGAGTGCTGCATCCAAAGTGGCAGCCTGAACCGCCGTAGCCATCTTGTATCCGTGCGCNTCGATCCCTTGAAGGATTTCAGCAGACAAAGGAAAGTCAGCGAATGCTCGCTGAGAGTCATAATCCGAGGACTTCACAACCGTCCCTTCATCCTCTTCCGTTTCAGCTGTTGCCTCNTGCACTTCCTCTGAGGATTCATCGCTTNCCGCACCGCTCTCTTCAGNAGCGGGGGTATCGTCTGGAGCGGTTTCTGCCCCNTGTGTCTCCGCGGTATCCGCGGCTGGGTCTTNCGCTACGACCTCTGTTTCTGTTTCGTCGGTAGCGGTTTCTTTTTCATCACTCACGTGGAGCTCCTTAGTTTATGNCCCCCGGGGTAACGGCACCCCATCGGTACCGCCACAGATCCATGAAACCCTAGGTGGTTAGGAGGTAAACTACGTACAATGTCTGTACACAAACACAGAGGCTACATGCGACTGCATACACCCATTCTCCTGTTGGGCGCACTCATCACGTGCGGAGACGACAAAAAATCAACCGACGAAGAAGTGGGAATCCCTTGTGATGCCAACTTCACCATCGTACGCCCCGACGGCACCACGGGAGAACTGGACGAATGCAAGCATCATGGCGTGAATATGGTCTTCGCCAAATCCGATGATGCAATCCTCCCAGAACCCCACACGATTTCTTTCATCTTTCGATCATCAAAGGACACATCTGTAGACTGNTTTGTTCGATGGGACATCGAAGGCGTTTGTCTGGGACGCCCNTGGCATGATTTGGGTTCCGCAAGCTCTTCACTGACTTGGAATACCAACGATTGCGACGTACCCAGTGAAGCTCAAGGNGAATTTGAGGCCGATTATGGCTCTTCAAACTTCACAACGCTNACCGTTACTCCAGTAAGTGGACTGGAAGAAGGCGATCCNATGACGGTCAACATCGTGGCAGAAGTCGANGCAGAAACGGAAGANGGAACCACANTTACGGGCTCTATCGTAGTCAGTAAAGACATCGACATCAGCTACATTCCTTTGGGGGCGTGTACAGGTTCGGATGGCGATAATGACCAAGATGGTTCCGTCGGCGAACAATACGGCGGAGATGACTGTAATGATGACAATGGCGCAATCGGCCCCCATGCGATCGAAGTCTGTGATGGAATCGACAACAACTGCGATGGCCAGATCGACGAAGATCAAGTGAGTACTTTCTATGTCGATGCCGATGGCGATGGACATGGCGACTTGAACCAGCCTGTAGAAGCGTGTGAGGCCCCCGAAGGCACTTCTATCTACAGCGGAGACTGTGATGACCTAGACGCTTCGGTCAATCCAGATGCAACCGAACTGTGCGACGGCATCGACAACGACTGCGATGGGGGGACGGATGAGGGGGCATTAATTGCCGCCTACCCAGATGTAGATCTGGACACCTACGGAGATGACGACTCGATGACTCTGATGTGTCCGTCAGATGTTCCAGAGGACTGGACCACAGATGGTGGGGATTGTGATGACACCGACGAGAACATCAATCCCGGAGTGGAAGAGTTGTGCGACGGTATCGACAACAATTGCGACACCGTGATCGACGAAGAGTGTGACTAAGTTCTACGTTCAGTGATTGATTTTC
>PALY01000012.1 GCA_002707085.1 Deltaproteobacteria bacterium | reverse complement strand
GAGCTCTTCAACTCCTTCCAGCCGCTCAGGCTCGGACACGTCGCACAAGCCACCAAAGCCCAGCACCCATCCGGGGCTATGTTCAGGCCGTACGTGCCTGCCAACAAGCCACTGGAGCAAAGGTATTGGTGGTTCTTCCTCCCATTAGCACCTTTGATATTCGTGGCAGTCAAGAATGGTCCGGCGAACGAGATGCTCTCTCTCAGCAACTCCAATCCAGTGGGATCGGCGTTCTGGAACTGACAGATGTTTTCCGTAAAGCACAAGCAGGACGTGGAGAAATATTGATCGACCAAGGGAATCAGGTGGCAGTCCTGGACCAAGAATCAGGTACCACTTGGATGACTGCCCCCAAAGCTTCTCACGATCTTCATCCAACGATCTACGCACTGTTTGAAAAAGAGCCTGCAGTTCGAGAGGCCCTGTTCTTCGATGAAGGCCACCCAGATGCCGCTGGATTTACGGTGTTTGCTGCTGCGGTTGCGGAGGCTGTGAAACCACTGTTGACGCCCCCCCCAACAACCCCCTGACCGGCCCTTCCAACTGCGCGGCCAAAGCGTGGTTTCCTGCCTCGTTCATGTGAATGGGGTCTTCGGCAAAATGATCCGCATCGGTCAACTCTGGTACGACCAACGGCAGTCCCAACTCTGAAAGTAGACGGCCATGATTGGGCCATTCAGCACGGCCCGTCATATCCAACACCAATACACGCACATCGCGACGCTGTGCCTGAAAGGCCACCAACGCCAAGTTGTCACGAAAATCTGTGACTGTGACCCGAGGAGGAAGCCCCCCTCCGCTGCCCTTCCCTGGCAGCGCACCCACCAACCATCGGTATAAATGAGTCTGCCCCAACCAAGCAGCAGGCTTGCGTTCTTTGTCCATTACTGGAGCGCCCTGCCCATCTCTCAATCCCCAGCCCAAAATCACCACAGTCGGGCGATGGTCCAGCAACTCCACCGCCACCGTACGACCTTGGTGACTGCTGTGACCGGGCACACCCGCATTCACCACAGGTACACCGAGGCGGTCCTCCAATAGCTCAGGCCATGCCTGCTTTGCTTCAACACCCCAACCAAAAGTGGTGGAACAGCCCAATGCAAGCACCCAAGGGCCGTCATTGGGGATCGGGCCGTCCCGAAGCCCTTGTGCATTGGTTTGCACAGAAAAGGAGGCGCCCCTCTCTGTATGTGGCACCCGCGCAAGATCAGCGTCTGCTTTAAGCGTCCAAAAGTATCCTGGATCACCCGTGTATAACTGCGACCATCCTCCTGGACTGAACAAAGCAAGTGCGCCTTCAATGATGGCNAACAGTGCCACGGTCACACATGCTGAAAGAAGCATGCGGCCTGCGGTAGATCGGATCCTTGAGTCAGCCATCTACACCACCATAAAACACACAGCCGTTCTCTGCTCATGCAGACGACCCATTCACGTTGAAGATTGTGCCAACATCCAATGCCTGATGGAGCAATTCACCCTCACAACTTCAGCCAAATCTGATTTCTGAACCAAGGGCAGCCCACCCACTCGCAGAAAACCACTTCATTCGTTCATTAGACATCAAACAAATCAATTTCCCTGCTACAATCCTGCGACTCTCAAAATCTGAGGACTCTTCGATGCGTACAATCCAACTTCTTGCCATGAGCCTTTCATTCGCCGCATGTACAGGAAGCGAAAAGAAAGACCCTGCCGATAATCCAGCAAGCCCCGACGACACGGGAAGTCCCACCCTCACAGACGACACTGGAGATCCGGTCACCCTTGGCCCATGTGATCAACTCGATCTTCCGATCACCGAGTTCAACCCAGAAACGGTCTCGATCCCACGACGTCATGTTCCGGCAGGTGACTTCAGTGTCCCATTGGTAGATGGCAGTACTTGGACCCTAAGCGAGCAATGGTCCGGCTGTGAAAGTTACATCTTCCTCCCCCACTGGCTTCCCGTAGACGATGCGGACACACGGTCATGGTGGGTCAACGGAATCGGGGAATTAATNGAACGCTCCCCACCCAATGTTCATTATTTCTTCGTGACCGCAGGCGACACAACCGACACCAGCTTCGCTGATGATTTGGCCACGAACATTGCAGAAGAACTGCTGACCTTGGACGAGGATTCTCGCATATGGTGGGAAAACCATCTCCACGTCACAGCGGGTCCATCAGATGACTTTGAGGAGAGCCTGATTCGAACCGCTTTTGTAGGGGCCATCGGCACCTATGGTATCGCCATCGATAGATTTCAGAAGATCCGTACTCTGGGTTCCATGGCCGATGTTGACGCATATGATTCAAACCTCGCAAACGAAGGACTCTGGCCCTATGAACGCAGGATCCGTGAAGCTGGATACCAAGGCGCCTACTACAACTTTGAAGCCGAAAGAGAAGCACGATTGGCGACAGAAGATGCCACCATCGTTGAAGTACTGACAGGCGATGTTGTCTCTCAATTTGAAGATGGCACCTTGGTTCTCCCATCGAACATTCAAGACTTCGATACACTCGAAATCGATGTGGTCATGGAATGCCCCAACACCAATGGCTACGAACTCGGGAACTGCGGTCCGTGGGACTACTTGGCCCACATGTGGCTTTGGGAAGACCCTCCCGCAGACGATGGGCGTAAAGATCCCCCCATCATGACAGATACAGGGGCGCCTTCGGACGGCCCAAGCGACACAGGGGACACAGTCGAGACCGTCGACACAGGGGGCACAGGGGACACAGGGGACACAGGGGACACCGAAGCCCCGGATACCGGTGATGTCGAAGAAGAAGAGGTAGAGGATGATCCGCCGCCCACGGGACGCTGGCTTGAGATGGGCCGCTTCATCACCACCTACCATCGAGAATCTCGTTGGGTCGTAGACGCAAGCCACGCACTGGCTTGGCTACAAGAAGGTGGCGAGCGCACGGTTCGCTACGAATGGGCGCCGTCTTGGAATGTACAACCAACAGGGGTCACAACGCGATTCCGCTTTTCGAACCGAGCAAAGGGCACAACCCCGACCAGTCATGCGGACCTGTTCACCGGGGGTAGCTTCAACACTGCCTACAATGATCGAGAACCCATTGAAGTAGAAATTCCTGCCGACGCGACAAAAGTCGAATTGGTGGCAATCATCACTGGACATGGCATGGCTACACGGAACTGTGCGGAGTTTTGTGACCACTCTCATCACTTCACAATCGGGGACACCGAATTCTCCCAAACCTTTGATGAACCGGGAGATGCGCGTGGTTGCGCCAACACATCTGGAGAAGGAACCGTACCAAATCAAGCAGGTACTTGGTGGTTTGGCCGAGGCGGTTGGTGCCCAGGACGAGAGGTCACCCCCTTCGTCGTTGATGTCACAGATCACGTCGTGGCGGGCGAGACGTCATCCATTTCGTACATGGCGAAGCTGCAAGGTGGAGACCTCATTGACGATGCTGGAAACATCGAATTGTATTCGTGGNTGGTTTTCCANNAATANGCGGTTTCAATTTACAGGATGCCAGTTCCGTCCGTACGGAATAGACTTTTTTTCAACGAGTCTTTGAGTACACCTCTGAGGCTCTTTCACCGGGTCAAGTAGTACCCAATTGTCTGTGAGGAGACACCCATGATTCGCGAAACAACACTCGCCATTACTTTTGCTGCTTTGAGCTCTCTTTCCTTCATCGCCTGTGGCGGAGAAGAACCTCCTGCGAAGAAGCCAGCTCCTGCTGTAAAGAAGCCAGCTCCAGCACCTGAGAAGGCAAAGGCTGCCAAGGCTGCTTCCGGTAAGGTTGCAAAGGCTGCTAAGGCTGCTTCCAACACTGGTGAAGTCAAGGCTCCCGGNACAGTAGCTCCTGGAACANTTCCTGCTCCATCCGGNGCTAAGACTCCTGGTGCTGATGCAGATCCAAAGGCTGCTAAGGCTTCCAAGGCTACCAAGGGCACNAAGGCTCCCGCCGCGGAATAAGCATACTTTTNCACAGCGCCCGCAGTTACCGTCGATGACNCGTGACTGCGGGCGTTCGTGTGTCTGCCCANANAGGAGTACATCATCATGAAATTGAAGTGGACTCTGGTGGGTATGTTGTTTGCCGTTGGTGCAACTTCCTGCCAACGATCCAACGATGACTCTGGATTGCCCTTTAGCTCCAGCGGCACATCTTCAAATACGAATAGTGCATCCCTTGAGTTCCTGGCGTCCTGCCAAGGCTATTGNGCCCATGTCTACACCACCGCAGTGGATTGTGATCCTGCGACCTTAGAGTCAGAAGGGAATGCTTGCTATGCATTCTGNAACATTCAGGGTCAAGGTCTTTCCGAAACGTGNGAAGCATCGCTGATCGAAGCGTACAACTGCGTGGTGACCAACGATGTCACCTACGGATGTAGCGACGAACAAGGTTCAGCTGTCACCGAAGAAACCACATGTACCNACGACTGGTTGGTCGCGGATGAATGTTTGGCNCAACAATAAAGTCTGCCGGCTNGGGGTTTGACTAGGCGTCACCAAAGCTGCGTTTAAACAAATCAGCTACNGCATCNCGTCCCTGACCCGTCACAAAACGCGTACCCGTCGCTGCAATCTCCGTCGTGGTGATGACCGGCTCGTCGATGACCCAAGCATCGCCCGTCCAGGTACGCCACTCATCCTTGTTCTGGCAATATACCCAGACTGGCTTGTTCCATCGGCGAGCCAACTCAGCAGCCCATCCGGTACCACCCGTGACAGTTCCATCGGGCTGAAGCACGCCCAAGATAAATACCTGGCGCGCCCGGCTCACCAAATGCCACTGGGAAGCCAACACTTTCGCCACAACACCTTCTGCATCCCAGCTTCGCTGTAAGCGCTGTTCGACATACCGCATGCTTACAGTTCCTTGATCGAGATCCGCTGTACTCAATACAACACTGCCACGGGTTCGAACCTGACGGTGGCCATCAAAGGTGAAGTTCACCTCTTGAAGACCCCACGCTTCCGCCTCTTCGCCNAAAGCGCACTCCGCTCCAGTCGTNCCACCTGAAAACAATGACACTGTCTCAGGTGCAGGTGATGCAACACCGAATTCCGTNTCCAATAAAATGGAATCATCTTCCAACAGGTTGGTTTGGGGATTCAAACGCAGAGTGGATTCATCTTCTATATGCCCACCGGCCCGAAGTACCGTCAACTCGATGGCGTNATCGTTTGGTTCCAGCATGACAGCAGTATCGAAACCTTTGGCCAACTCATCAAAGCCGGGACCGGCCTCTCTGTGTACTTGAACGGCCACCCACACACGCAAGTGCGCATCTCGGGCAAACGTCGACCACAGTTCAGGATCTACATTGAAGGCATTCATGCCGCCATCGATCACAACCACAGTCGGACGAAAGCCCATCACTTCATCCAGCATCGCCAACAGGTGTGTCAGGTGATCCGGCGAATACTCATCCGTCTGCACAGAATGAATGCGCCGAGACTGCTCCACAGCTACGCGGGCCTCAGCCACATCAACACCGCTCGTCCGGGCCAGTTCTCCCAAGATTTCATCGTAGTAAGCACGCACCTGTGCCGTTCCTGAACCCAAGGAAATGTGCAAAACCTCGGTACCTTGTAGCAAGTGACCCAGTGCGATGTGGACNAGCAGTGCAGTCTTACCTACACCAGCCCGAGCCATGACGACGCCCAACTCGCCCGGGTTTAATCCACCACGGACAGACTGGCTGAGCGCCCGCATCGGACTCCGTTCAAAGAGTTCCATAGCCATGAGGGCACTCCTCCNAATGGGGTGTTTCTTGCAACCAGGCCTACTTGTTGGCCTGGTATTCGGCAATCACATCTTCTTGGACATTGCGTGGTACTGGAGAGTAGCGCGCAAATTCCATTGTGAACTCAGCCTTTCCTTGTGTACCTGAGCGAAGAGCTGTNGCGTACCCAAACATCTCGCTCAAGGGAACCTCGGCGTCGATTTGGCAATAGTTCGCTTCTTCGTTCACACCATGAACAACACCGCGGCGCTGCATCATNGTGGCAACCATCGTNCCGTGGAACTCTGTTGGTCCTTCGATTTGAACCTTCATCACAGGTTCAAGAATGATGGGCTTCGCTCTGGCGTATACCTCGCGCCAAGCTCCGCGTGCCGCTTCCTGGAACGCCATTTCAGAAGAGTCGACTGCGTGGAAGTTTCCATCGTTGAGTACGATCCGGACGCTGGTAACAGGTGCCTCGATGAGACGACCTTTCTCCATCTGCGATTGGAAGCCCTTTCCACAAGCTGGAATGAACTCGCGAGGAATGACACCACCCTTGATCTTGTCAACGAACTCGAACTCACCTTCTTCAAGGGGTTCAACGTATCCACAAACACGACCGAACTGACCAGAACCACCTGTTTGCTTCTTGTGGGTATAGTCGAATTCTGCACGTTGAGTGATCGCTTCGCGGTACGCAACACGGGGTGCAGAAGTCTGTACTTCAGCTTCGTATTCACGCTTCATACGCTCGACATACACTTCCAACTGCAACTCACCCATACCGGCAATGATGGTTTCTTTTGTCTCAGGATCCGTAGAAACGCGGAAGGTTGGATCTTCCTTGGTGAACCGCTGAAGTGCCTTGGACATATTGACCTGAGCCTTGTTGTCCTTTGGCGTCACAGTAAGGCTGATCACGGCATTGGGTACGAACATGTTGCTCATCGCCAATTCGATCTTGCCATCGGTGAACGTGTCGCCCGAGTAGCAGTCCACACCGAACACAGCGACAATGTCGCCGGCGGATGCTTCATCGATGTCTTCCATGTCATCGGCATGCATGCGGACCAAACGGCCAATCTTGACCTTCTTGTTTCCGCGCAGGTTGAACATGAACTCACCCTTGCGCATCACACCTTGGTAAATCCGCATGTACGTAAGTTGACCATAGCGACCATCTTCAAGCTTGAAGGCCAAGGCACAAAGNGGCTGGTCTGGATCNGAAGGAACTTCCACCATGACTTCGTTGTTCTCTGTACTCTGCTCCATGTCGATGGCTTCGTTGGTGACTTCTGGAGGAGATGGCAGCCAATCGCGAACAGCATTGAGAAGCAACTGAACACCCTTGTTCTTATAGGCAGAGCCGCACAGAACGGGTGTGATGTGGCGACCAATGGTGGCAACACGAATGGCATTGGANAGAATCTCTTCCGTCACTTCTTCTTCAAGCATCGCTTCCATCAGCGCATCATCAAACATGCTGACGATGTCCAACAGGATCTCACGACGCTCATTGCATTCGTCCACAAGTTCGGCTGGAATGTCTTCGACACGAATGTTCTCGCCGTTGTCACCCTCAAAGATGTAGGCCTTCATGTCAATCAGGTTCACAGAACCAATGTGGTTTTCTTCCAAACCAATTGGAACCTGGACCATCACNGAGTTGTGGTTCAACTTGTCGCGAAGTTGGTCGCACACCCGGAAAGGGTTCGCACCTTGGCGATCACATTTGTTCACGAANGCAATGCGNGGCACGTTGTACCGAGCCATCTGACGGTCNACCGTGATGGACTGGGACTGCACACCTGAAACAGAACACAATACCAATACAGCACCATCAAGAACTCGAAGGGCGCGCTCTACTTCAACCGTGAAGTCCACGTGTCCGGGAGTGTCGATGATGTTGATGTGGTGGTTGTCCCACTCACAATGAGTCGCAGCAGACTGAATCGTGATTCCACGTTCCCGCTCCAACTCCATGAAGTCCATCTTTGCGCCAACACCATCTTTACCGCGAACATCATGAATGGCATGAATACGGTTGGTGTAGAACAAGATGCGTTCAGTGAGCGTGGTTTTTCCTGAATCAATGTGAGCACTGATTCCGATGTTCCGAAGAAGATGCAAAGCTGCGGTCATGGTGTCCCTCAAGAGAGTGGGAATTTAATGTGTAAGCGCGCACGCGTTTATGGCACCAAGGCCCTNTGCGCAACGACTCAAACGCTCCGGCACAATAGTGTCACCGGAAGAACACATTCGNAAAAGGCNNANNNANCTNTNNATAACAANGCTTAAAGCATTGTTATGGANANATTNNTGCCNTTTTTANCGCACNATGATTCTGCGGCGNGCCGGGAAGGAATCCGTAATTTCAATGTCAGCCCCATCGGGAAGAGTGACCCGAACCGCATCGATTTGTTCTACAGCCCCCAGCCCAAAATGAACCACAGGTTCAACCACACCACCAAAACTTGAAGCGGTGATGGTCCAGCCTGTATGAGTCACACCGCCGGCATCCACTTCAACGCGGCTTCCAAATGGAGCATCGACCTCAAACCAACCGTTTGCAGTACAACCTTGGCTCATCAACAAAATAGGCCGATGTTCAACGTCACCGACCACAAAGTCCAAAATCCCATCTCCATTGTGATCAGCAGCCACAACTGTTCGCCAAGAACCCTGTTGGCCGAAGCCGTAGATTTCATTGACCATTTCGAATTTTCCTGGCTCGACCTGCTTCATCACATTGAAGCCCATATCCATAATGACCGGATTGTCCGTGAATTCATGCCACAGATCTCCTTCCGCCACTGCGACATCTGGAAGGCCATCATTGTCAAAATCAGCAAATATCGCNCCCCANGCCATGGCCTCCAAACTGCCATCCANNGAGTCCGCCCCTGTGGTCTGCCCCACCTCTACATACGAAAGATCAGGCAACTGTTGGAGCAATAGGTTTTTTGAGGTGGCAGCCAAGTACAGGTCTGGAAGCCCATCCAAGTTGAAGTCTCCGAGTGCAGCACCCATGCCGTCATGACGAACCGCACACGCACAATCCTCATTTACAAGTTCAAGGGTTCCCTCATTGTTTCGCAATAGGAAATTGCCTTCGCTTCGGTCGCTTGGAAGCAGACCCCGNAGTGGCAGNTCATTGAGAACGTACATGTCGAGCCATCCATCGGCATCCCAGTCCATCCANTGNGCATCAAACCCTTTTTGATAACCCCACGCCTCTGGCACCTGAGTGGTGTCCTGAACGAAAGTGCCATCTCCAATTCCCCATACGACATAGTCGAGCGCAGCATTTGTATCTTCGATATCNAGNGCGCTCATCAACACATAGGCATCCATCACCCCATCTCTATCAATATCTGCTGGATGGATGGATTTCGTAACAGAGGTTTCATCACCGAACGGAGACACCGGAAAGTCGATGGCTTCCCACCCTGTTTCCTTATTGAGGATGACCTGCGGAACAAAGCCGCCCGTGAACAGGTCCAGCCGATCATCGTTGTCGAGATCGGCCATACCCAATTGGGTGGGACCGATATCACCAGGCAAGAGGCTGCGTTCGAAAACATCTCCATTGCGGTCATACAGTACCGGAGGCTCGCCGGCAGAAGCGACAACCACATCCAAGTCACCATCTTGATCAAAGTCGGCGACAGCTACGGCACCATTTTCAGCATGCTCCCCCATGTATACAGCGGGTGGCGTGAGTCCCATTTCGCCACCCACATCCTCGTAGTAGACGGCAGATTGAGGATTCTCACAAGCCTTTACATCTCCAAACTGGACCCTTGGATGAGCCGGTGTTCCTGTGTCATCACTATGGGTTCCCGTATCATCTGTAGATATGCCGGTGTCATCGGTTGCGGACACGGGTTCGCATCGGCCAAGCTCATCCTTCACGTATCCATCCCCGCATGGCACATCTTCTGACTTTGGCGTGCAGGCACTGACCAAAAAGAGGGTCATGGACCATGTGTGGATTCTATACAACTATCACTCCTTCACTATGGGATTATGCCACTTCTCTTGGCACTCCGCATACCTGCAAATCAGTCATTCCTCGGGTATGCTTCCTTTTCTAATCGGAGTCAGCCCATTTATGTCCAAGAATTTGATCATAATCTCCGCCCTTTTGTTTGGCTGCAACAATGAACTACCGGAAGACAAGAGCCTAAGGGACGGTGGGGTGTCGGAAGATGCCGACGCCGACGCGGATGCGGATGCAGATGCAGATACAGATGCCGAGCCAAACAATGATTCAGATGCTGACGCGGATGCAGATGCGGATGCAGATGCAGATGCAGATGCGGATACAGATGCGGATACGGACAATGACGGCGATGGTTTTACAGTCACTGAGGGAGACTGCGATGATACCAATGCAGACATCCATCCAGAAGCTGCCGAGGTATGTGACGGTATCGACAATGACTGTGATCTTGCTGTAGATGCCGAAGACAGTTCTGTGACCGACGCAGTTCAAGTCTGGTTCGATAACGACGATGATGGCTACGGGGATATCGATGTGACCCAATGGGTGTGTGAAGAGATCGACGGTTGGGTCTTCAATAAAACCGACTGTGATGACTTCGATGCGGCCGTATACCCAGAGGCTCCTGAAGTCTGCGACGGAATCGACAACGATTGTGACGGACTGACCGAAGCATTCGACCCCGATGCCACCATCTCCATCTATTACCGAGACGCTGACGGCGATGGTGAAGGAGATGCTGCTTACCCCGTCACTACCTGTGAACCACCCCCCGACTATGTGACCAGTTCATCCGATTGTGATGACGATGACCCCAGTGTTGGTGGACCCACCGATTGGTATACAGATGCCGACTATGATGGCTACGGGGACGCATTTTCTATGACAGGATGTTGGGGACATTACGGAGTCACAGAAGTCACGGGTGATTGTGATGACTCCGACCCAAGCATCCATCCAGGCGCAGAAGATTACTGTGGCGACGGAATCGATGCAGACTGTGGAGGTGAAAGTTCCGATTGGACCGCATGCACAGACCTCGAGCCTCAAGACGTTCTTCCACTGGTGAGTTGTACAGACGCCGCCGGCGCATTGAATGTTGCCGGAGACCACATCAGCATCAACTACGGAGCCGATGGGTTCTGGTATGACAACGACATTGGATCCGGTCTGAAAATCCGTCCCATTGAGAGAGGTGGTTCTGGGTGGTCATGGGCAGAGGTCGTCCTGCCCGGCACTCCTGTTGATATGATGACTTTATCCTTTGATTCCCTTTATTTTACCGGCGGATACGGGCCGGTTGAAAGCGACTTTACTTTGGAGTGTGCAACTGAAGTTCGCATGGGTGATGTCATTGGTGCAGTACACGAATTCGCAGTCCACATAGGGCGCGACATCCCAGGGGGCTTTTCCATCTACATCACCAGAACGGAACTGTGGAACGAATCCGGTGAAACCATGTTGGTTCACTACAGCATGTCCCACAGTTGGTGGACCAGCCTTGATTTGAAGATTCAACGGTTCATGGATCCAGATATGGATTACGACGAGTACGGAACGTTAGACACAGTCTTTTCGCATGAATTTGGTTCTCCGTACACATCTGCATCGGGTCCATCCAGCGACTGGACTGTAGGCTGGGGTTCTTGTTCTTCCGCAGGAATGTCAGCAGGGTTCGGTACTTTTTTAATGCCTAGCCATGACGATATATTGTGTGATCCAGACGGTATTACCGATGACATGATGCTCGGATTCTCATGGACCAATACCACCGATAGCGAACCCACAGAAGCCGCGTTTGTCATGACCATCGGCAGTTCAGCCGCAAATGCTGAAGACAACTGGGACGATCATGGCGCCGATTTCTGTGCGGACCTTTGGTCACACTGGATGTCCCGAACCTACTCTGATTGCGACTCCGGCGGTTCCGGTGACGATGGCGGTGGCGGTGGCGGTGGCGGTGGGTCTGAAGAGGACCCGGGAGAAGGTACCGAGTAAAGATCTACTTCAACTTGATCGGTACTTGGACCACGCTGTTGCCGGAAACATCGAGAATGCGCATTTGAATTATGCGACTTTCCCAGTCGATTGTGATTTCTCCATAGTTGGGGTCCACATAGGGCTGAGTAAATTGCAACGGCCCCGTTTCAGTAAACCGGTGCATCGAAGGACGATTGATGGCACTGGTGGTCATTTCAGTGAGACCTGTTTCATCTCTGTATGTACTTGCCCAATGCCTATCCCCGCTCACGATGACCACGTTTTCTTTGGCATGCAGAAGTTCTAAGAGTCGTGTTCTCTCCGTCGGCAACAGGCCCCAGCGTTCCCATCCGTGTTTTTCAGCCAACACCTGAATGCTGCTGACCACAATTCGTAGATCCGCTGGCTGATTCAACTGTGACTCCAACCACTGCCACTGCTGGTCACCGAGCATGTCTTGTTCATCCGCCTTGGACTCCACGTACCGACCCGGCTTCATGAACTGGCCCTTACGCTTGCGGGTCAGCTCACTGCGAAAGAAACGGGTGTCGAGCAACAGAAACTGAACTCGCTCTCCATCAGGACCAAATGTCCATGAAGAATACACGCCTGGCCTCTCACTCCGGGAATCGGTTGGAGAATCGGCCCAAAACTGCTCAAACAAATCTTCTGCGGTCTCTTTGTAAGCAAAAGTCCGGCCACCATCATTGTCTGCAAAGTCGTGGTCATCCCAAACAGACAATATCGGTACTGATTGAATCACGGTTTGAAAATCAGCATGCTGTGCCAATGTAGCGTACGCCGTTCTCAATTCTGGAAGACTGGCTTGTCCTGCCTTTGCATCTCCGTAAACATTGTCACCCAAGAACACGAACAGTTCAGGTTCAGAAGCCAGCAACGCCGAAAAAATGGGCATCGGAGCCTTCTGATCCGCACATGAACCAAAAGCGATTCGGGAAATCCGTTGGTCCGGCCCGGGAAACGAAGCCAAATCGCCTCTCTCTCGAATCACGACCCCCATCGCAGGGGCCACTGGAGGCGGAGGCAAAGGCTTCGGCGCGCAAGACATCAAGAGAAAGATTGGTAGCAGCACGGATGTAGAACCCACTTAGGCAACGAAAAAGGAGGAAGATTGTCCAACGAGCATCGCCACCCCAACATACACCACGCGCATCACCACCCCAACATTTCCTGCACACCAAAACAAAAATGCCGACCACTTTCGTGGCCGGCATCTTTCTTGTCGTGACACTGGCTATTCGCAGGCATCACCAACAGCACCCGGGGTGCCATAATCAGCCGTAGAGCCGATGGCTGTCGTACTCTCGCACCATGCAGTCACATCATCATTGGATACTGCATCCTCTGAACCTGGGGCCAACGTGAAGGAGTGTCCACTGCCGATGCCAGCATCTGCATAGTCAGCCGCCTCATCGATGACGAGACCATCCACCTGTACACTGATGACATCCCCACTGTTCCCAAAGTTCACAGAACCGTAAAAGCCATCGGCGGTAAATCCGCTGGTCCAGCCTTCACCATCGCTAATGGCCAACACCACACGTTCTCCGGGGGCTACAAGGACATCCGTTTCCAGCTCACCTGTTCCACCGTCACCTTCAGCAACCGTCAACCCGTTCAGGTTCACCGTTCCCGTTGCAGCATTGTAGATCTCAAGCCATTCATTTCCAGAGTCAGCACCTTCAGCAGGATTGAACATGATCTCGGTAATGACAAGGTCTCCCGCGACCAGGTCGCCCACACACAAGTCCGTGGTACAAACCGGAGGAGGAGGCACTACATCCGTAAAGCCTTCCAAATCATCCCAGCTCCGTGGCTCCAACTTGTACGCACCATAGGTGTAGTGCAGCAATCCCGTGACCGCCGTGAAGGAATCATCGATACCAACGGTGTCGCTGAAATCGAACATCATGTCATCAAGAGCGATGCCAATGTCCGTCTCGCACTCACCGTACCCATCCACATCGGAGAGAACTGTGACATCTTCAAAGCGAACCAAACAACCCTCGTAGGGTTCCCAGTCGGAAATCGTTGTTTCGTCGAGCAGGTCGACCGTTGGTGTTGCAGTACTTTCAGCGTGAACAATGCCATCTACAGTATCGACTTCGATTTCTGTGAGGTCATAGTACTCCAGTACAGAACCGGTAATGCTCACTACATCACCCGTAGAGATACCGATATCGGTGGCATCATTCACATAGACGCGGATGCCCGAGTAGGCTCCCCCGCCTGCATCTTGGACCCAAAACCCTTGAGTCGATGAACCAATTTTTGAATCCGCAGTGACAACAACGTTTGTAACAGTCACTGCCTCGCCATCAGCAATTACTCCAGACTGAATTGCGTACACAGACTCCATGTCAACGTCGGCATCGGCATCGGCATCGGCATCGGCGTCGGCATCTGCATCGGCATCGGCATCGGCATCGGCATCGGCATCGGCTTCACCGGTGTCGTCCGCATCCGCATCCGCATCCGCATCACCAGTATCGTCGCCATCGGCATCCGTTTCACCCGTATCGTCAGCATCGGCATCCGAATCGGCATCCGAATCGGCATCCGAATCGGCATCGGCATCCGCATCCGCATCCGCATCCGCATCCGCATCCGCATCCGCACTGGTTCCTGTATCGTCTTTCGCTCCATCATCAGAGCATCCAAACATACCCAAGCAAGAAAGTGCTGAAATTAGCACCAAAGTATTCGTCTTCATTATTCCTCCCTTTCACATCATTTCAGCGAAGTATCGCGCTCTTAACTCGGGTTAGGAATGACTCAACTTGGAGCCGTGGATGAATCGAAACTTGATTGGTGAGGTGTGGCGTCTTGTCGTCCCTGTCATCCTCCAAGGACTCGTCATTACCGTCGTGTTTTTCACGGACCGTTTATTGATTGGGCAGTACAGCGACACAGGACTCGCCTCGATGCAGATATCGGGTCCCTTGATGTGGTCGATTTTCAGTGTCTTCAATGCATTCAGTGCAGGCACGATGGCCGTCATCGGCAGGTCTGTGGGCGCAAAAGACCCTCAGAGAGTTCGAGAAACATTATCAAGTGTACTTGTCCTCAGCCTCGTCGTTGGCGTTGCGGTCACCTGTGTTGGTATTGGTCTACGTCCATGGTTTGCAGACATATTGGCATCGGGTTCTGGTTCTCTTGAAGCGCAAAAAATGGCTGTCCAGTACATGGGCGCAACATTCCTTGCTGTCCCATTCAACCTCATTCAAGTTTGTGGAGTCACTGCACTCCAAGCGGATGGCGACACAAAGACACCCATGTGGATTTCTGCCATCACGGGCCTCAGCAATTTATTGATCAGCTGGACGCTGCTTTGGGGTCATGGCCCCTTTCCTGAACTGGGTATCCTGGGTGCAGGAATCGGCTCTTTGGCTGCACTTGTCATCGGTAGCATTCTGGTACTTGCTGCATTGTGGGGTCGAACCGGAAACTCCACACTTCGGCCGTACAGTCCACCATCCTTGAAAGCATTGCGTCCGGTACTAAAACTGTCAGGACCAGCATTTGGCGAGAAAATCGTATTCCACACAGCCTTTGTCATGTTTGCAGCGTATGTTGGACATCTCGGCAAAATATCAATGGCCGCAAACCAAGCCCTTATTGCCATTGAGTCTCTCGGCTTTATTGTTGCTCACGCTTTCTCGGTCGCATCGGCATCGATGGTCGCACAAAAGATGGGCGCCAATGAGCCAGAACAGGCCGCAGCCGCAGGGTGGATATCTGCCGGATTGGGAGTCGCTGTACTCGGAACCACCGGCATGCTTTTTTGGTTTTTCCCAGAAGCACTCCTCCGATGCTTTACATCCGACCCTGAAATCATCGCCATCGGAATTCCGTGTCTTCGCCTTGCGGCCTGGGTGCAGCCACTAATGGCCATGTATGAAGCCATGGCTGGCGGACTTCGAGGAGCCGGTGACACCCGAACGCCCATGTTTGCTGCGTTCATTGGACCCGGCGTCATCCGTCTGGCTTTATGTTGGGCGCTTGCATTCCATTTTGAGATGGGACTGTATGGAATCTGGGTGGGCACATCCATAGATTGGCTGGTTCGTGTCGTGATCCTCACCACGGTCTTTNACAGAGGTCGATGGAAGCGATTGCAGATCTAGTCCTGCGGAACGAATCCGCCGCAGTTCAAACGGCGCCAGTAAAGATCAGACGGTGGGCTGCCACACCCGATGTTTGGGCGCTCCCAATTTGCTGACTGGTAGCCGCTGCCAAATCCAACGGGTTCTCTACCTTGCCGATAGACTCTGCTCCATTCAATCGGACATCTGCAAAAGCCAAGCTTGGATCGATATCCCCATCCCCATTCACAATGTCTTGCCGAAGCCNGTCGACCCATGACCGTGCAGTGGGATTTGAGCGAGTATTCACATCAATCAACGCCTCGGCCAAGTTGTCACCAACACCCGCCGATGCTGCAGCCAGCTGAGCCGGAACAACATCGGCATGGTCAATGTCTTTCGGCAAGACACTTGGCTCCCGAACTTCCGCAACCAGCTTTTGAATTTTCCGTACGTGTTCCCGTGATCGGGTGTGGTACACATGCAAGGGATCGATTGCCACTGTAGTCCTACGCGCTCAGTAGACCCATAAGGCTTTCATTAATCTTGCTGGCTTGAACCAAGGCTGCGATTCCGCCCGCTTGAACGACCTGCAAACGAGAAGCTTCGGCCACTTCAAATGCCATATCAGCATCCATGATTGTGCTTCGTGCTGAGCGTGCCGCCAACTGGAAGTTCTCCATGTAGTTCGCGGATGATTCCAGACGATTCTGAGATGCTCCAAGCCCAGAACGAGCGCTCTCTAAAGTGTCTATGGCACTATCGATAGCTGTAATCGCTGAAGAGGCTGCAGATGCAGTACTCAAATCAACAGAGGTCGTGTCCACACCCAAGGTATCCGCACCTACATCCGTAAACGAAACGTCTACTTGGCTGGATGCACCACCATTAATGCCAACTTGTACCGACACAGTTGATGCCGATCCATTGGCCAAGCTGATGTCATTGAACTCAGTAGAGTCCGAAATCCGATCAATCTCTGCAGACAACTCTTCAAACTCATCATCCACATCGGCACGCTGAGATGACGAAAGCGTTTCGGAACTGCTTTGTACGGCAAGTTCACGCATGCGATCAAGAATGTTCTCAATCTCACCCATGGCTCCATCAGCGGTCTGAACCATCGAAATACCGGTGTTGGTATTCCGCAAAGCCTGCGAAGCACTGCGGTCTTCCGCCTGGAACTGCATTGCCACCGCAAGACCCGCTGGATCATCCGCGGCTCGGTTTACACGCAAGCCCGTCGACATCCGCTCCATTGTCTCACTCAGGAGAGAATTGACGCGATTCAGTGCCATCACCGAACGATACGGCGAAACCCCAAAATTGATGCTGTTAGACATACTCCGACCCTCGGAAGAACTTTTCTACTAAAGATTCTATCATTTCGTCCGATAAGACGCACGCCGAATTGACCCAGCAGGCCACTTTAGGCCACTATATGTGGCAACATATGTCGAAAAATTAAGTTCTAAACTTAGTTTTCAGCTATGATGACGACCCTGTGTCATCTCCGTCAGTATCGCCAGCNCCGGTATCGTCGGCATCGGCATCGGCATCGGCATCGGCATCGGCATCGGCATCGGCATCGGCATCCGCATCCGCATCCGCATCCGCATCCGCGTCGGCATCAGCGTCTGCGTCGGCATCGGCGTCGGCGTCGGCGTCGGCATCGGCATCGGCGTCGGCATCAGCATCCGCGTCAGCGTCAGCGTCAGCGTCAGCGTCAGCGTCGCATTGAGTCAGTGCATCTTCTTGAA
>PALY01000011.1 GCA_002707085.1 Deltaproteobacteria bacterium | reverse complement strand
CCGGTGTTTCGTCGCTTTATGATTCGCGGCGGAGCCCGACGATGGGCCTCTTTGTCTTTGGCCGTCGGCGCGCTTGCGCAGGGGCAGGCCTATGGTGCGGGAACGTCCGACCAGGCGATTGCCGAACAGTTGAAAAATGATCCCATTCTGTCTGACTATTTGAAACTCCACGCGGATGGGTTTGAGCGAGACGCGGATGGTATCTTGTGGCTTGAAAACCTACTGCTGGCCGCAGGTTTATAAGCATGGGGAAACGGGGTGCAGCGATGGCTCTGGGGCAGGTTGTTCTCGGAGTTGGTCGTACGCTGCGGCCGTTTGTTCCAAAGCGTGTGGCGACTGCGATTGAGGATCGTTTTTTCGGTGCCGTATTTCAGGTGACCCGGGTCACAAATGACAATTACGGCAATGGAGCGCATCAGAAGCCAGCCAAAACCGACTGATTCGGATAGCGGTGTCCAGAACTTTTGTGAGGACTCCATGACGGCGCATTTTGGCGAGAGAATGGTTGCAGCGGTACGCAGCACCGGGACTTGTGCAGTGGTGGGACTTGACCCACACCTAGACCGACTACCAGCATCGCTTCGGCAACGCTACGAAGGGAAAAAGGGCCACGAATATCGGATTGCAGCAGCGGAAGCGGTGGCTGAATTCAATCGGATTGTCATCGATACCATTCGTGGTTTGGTGCCGGCGGTAAAGCCCCAGTTCGCATTCTACGAACAGTTGGGAGCCCCCGGTTTTGCGGCCTTGGAGGACACATGTGCTGCGGCCAAAGATGCGGGTTTGTTGATTATTGGGGATGCGAAGCGTGGTGACATTGCTTCGACGGCAGCTGCTTATGCGCGTGCGACGCTTGATCCCTCTGGTCCTTTTGGCTGTGACTCTGTNACGGTCAANCCCTGGATGGGGCCGGATACGTTGGAGCCGTTCATGTCTGTGTGTATGGAACATCACGCAGGGCTNTTTGTGCTGGTNCGTACNACNAATCCGGGCAGTGCATTCCTTCAACACCACGGNTCCCCAACGGCAGCAGACCAGGTGGCGGACGTGTTGGCAGAGCTGGGTGGAAGATGTACCGGTCCGAGCGGTTTTTCAAGTGTTGGGGCCGTTGTTGGNGCCATGACTGGTGATGATGCTCGTGCCCTTCGTGACAGAATGCCTACCGCGTGGTTCCTTGTTCCTGGTGTGGGGGCGCAGGGAGGATCTGCAGAAGATGCCATTGCAGGGGCGCGCGCAGATGGNCTGGGTTGTTTAATCAACAGTAGCCGGGGTGTTTTGTACCCATCTTCAGACGCGCTTCAAGCATACGATATAGATCCGAGAGAATGGATATTCCAATCGGCGAAAAGTCACTCCGAACGGTTTAAATTCGACGTTTAGTGTTCGTTGGAATACCNCTNTCATAGGNATCGAGGTGTTCAATGCGAAATGCAGTTGTTTTGAGTATTCTGTTTGCGCTGTCGGGCTGTGCTGAGCTTGGCTATCGTGGCGTCATTACGAACGGAATGGATGGCTCCACAATGCAGGGTGTTCGGGTTGTGGCCACTGCAACACCACGATCAACAGATTTGACCTGTCAGGTTCGAGAGACGACCACCGCTGAAGATGGATCCTTTGAGTTCAAGGATTTGTGTCGGGATCAGCTTTATTTGCTGGATCTTCCTGAGGGTAATCTACAGTTATCAGGTGTTTCAGGAATCAAGGGAGGCGAGCAGCTCGCACCCGGTGAAGTACAGGCGTGGCGCAGCCCAGCTGGACAAGGGGTTTATCGCTTGAATGGCGAAAAAGTTCAGACCATCCCTACATTTTCAGATGTAAGCATTGATGCGAACNTAAAGGGTGAGGTGGTGCGGTATCCAGACTTGCGTCCGACAGGCCGGGTCATCACCATTGAGTCTGGAATGCANCTGGTCATNGCGGGCAAGNGNAANGTGAAGGACAAGAAGTTTTTNCCTTTGGTNCAGGACACAGGAAAGCGGCGTTTGAAGAGCGGAACAATCTCCAATCACGTGTATTTTGGAGTGAAATTTAAATCCGATAAAGAAATGATNACGGTTNCGGCTCCGTTGAACGAAAGCAAGGTGCGGGATGTTCTCCTTCAGGGACGACCCACNCGCTANATATCNTCNGATGCACTTTCCCCTGGCCGGTATGCTTTATTGGCNGACAATGACGAACGTGTCTTCATTATTGACTTCGGGACAAGTCAGGCACCTGCAAAATAGCCCCCCATGTGTCTGCCGATGCGGATAGGCGGGGGCCATGAATATCTTAGTTACTGGCGGATCTCGTGGTATTGGTCGGGCCATTTGCATTGAAATGGCTCAACCAGGCCGTCGTATTTTGATCAATTATCTTCGAAACAATGAAGCGGCTGAAGAAACCGCACGATTGGTTCGGGAGAAAGGTGCAGAGGCGCTGATTGTCCAAGGGAACGTACGCAGCGAAGATGACTTGAAGACCATCGCGGCTGCGATGGATTCTGTGGATGTATTGGTTCACAACGCTGCAATTGGCTCTTTACGNCCATTTGATCGCATGCGAACTGCACACTGGGATCTCACCTTAGAGAGTTCACTCCGTCCTTTTTGGTTGTTGACCAAATTGGTCAACTTGGCGCCTGGCGCTTCTGTTATCGGTCTTTCTTCACTTGGATCTCGCAGGTTTACGCCTGGATATGCTGCGATGGGTGCCGCCAAGGGCGGTATGGAAGCCCTGACTCGACAACTGGCGGTCGAATTGGGTCCGCAGAAAATCAGAGTCAATACCGTCTGTGGTGGCCTGATTGAAACCGACACTTTGGAATACTTTCCAGACAAAGAGAAAATGGTGTCTTTTGCGGTGGAACACACTCCACTGAAACGTTTGGGACAGCCCGAGGATTTGGCTCGAGTTGTTCATTTCTTAAGTTCGTCTGATGCACAGTGGATCACGGGTCAAGTGATTGTGGTAGACGGCGGATACTCCTGTATTTGAAGGTCGCGTTAGATTCGCGACTTGGAGGCCCAATGACGGCGGTTAACCTAGATCTCACGGGAAAAACGGCTTTGGTGTGTGGCGCTTCGGCGGGCATTGGTAAAGCTACAGCGATGACCTTCGCTGCGCATGGCGCGAATGTAGTGGCCTTGGCGCGTCGTCGGGAGCGTCTTGAGGAATTGGTTCCTCAACTAGAGGCTGCGGGGGCAGGTTCNGCACGTTTTATCGTGGCAGATTTGGACGACTTGCAGGGACTCAGTCAGGCAGTGGATGGCTTGGATGCTCAGATTTTGATCAACAATACGGGGGGACCTCCAGCGGGTCCATTGATCGCAGCGAACCCCCAAGCGTTGGCATCTGCCTTTGCTCGCCATGTCTTGGCTGCTCAAACCTTGGTACAAGCGCTGCTGCCTGGAATGCAGGGGGCTGGGTATGGCCGAATCATCAATGTGTTGTCGACTTCTGTACGTGAGCCGATTCCCAATCTGGGGGTAAGCAATACCATTCGAGGGGCGATGGCCAGTTGGTCTAAGAGCTTGAGTAAAGAATTGGCGCCAGGCATCACCATCAACAACGTGTTGCCCGGCTTTACGGATACTGAGCGATTGACCAGTCTGAAGACAGCCGTGGCCAACCGCACAGGGCAGAATGAGGATGCGGTGCATGCAGGTTGGCTGGGCCGTGTCCCGGAAGGGCGTCTGGGGCGTCCCGAAGAGCTTGCGGCGACAATTGCATTTCTTGTCAGTCCAGCAGGGGCCTATATCCGTGGCCAAAGTCTTGCGGTCGATGGTGGCCGTCTGAACACCATCTGAGGAGGAAGTCGTGGACTTTGATGTTTTCTTTTCTATCAGTCAAACACCGGTAGATGGTGTCACGCCTTCTGATGCCACAATGTTCCGCAACTTTATGGAGCAGGTCGAGGCGGCCGATTCCCTTGGATATGGCACCGCTTGGATCGCAGAGGCCCATCTGTCTACAGAAGTACAGAAGCTGCATAAAAATGCGGTCGTCCCTCACTGGCAGGGAGAGATTGGCCTGAACACGGATGTTTTCCAGATTGCCCATAAGGTGTTCAGTCGAACCAAGAATATTCAGGTTGGATCTGCCGTCATGAACTTGGTGTGTAATGGTGGCCCCATCGCGCGTGCTGAGCAGATTGCTGCATTTTGTACGCTCCATGGTTTAGACCCTGAAGAGCAACGCCGTTTGTGCATTGGGTTCTCCGCCGGACGTTTTCAGTTTATGAATCGCGCATACGGGGTGGTGCCTCGAAACGAAGTTGAAGCTGCAGCATGGCCCGCATTGCGTGGCCAGGTATTTGCCGAAGCGTGTGAGATTTTTCTCCGTCTTCTTCGTGGCGATACTTTGGCGAGTACAGATGTTCGAGAAACATGGCTGAGTCGAGCAAACTTCCGTTCCGATGATGATTGGGAAAAGGTGCGTATTGCAGCCGGTGATTTGGGCGCCCAGAAGATTTTGATCGATAGGCGATGGGACTTTGAAGTATTGAAGATCATTCCGACCGAATGGCGCCGTGAATTGTTGGATTTGGTGATTGGCTCTCACGACCCGCGGCTGCAGGTGGATGTGAATCAATATCTGCCTGTGAAGGTATTCAACTTAAGCATCACCCAGCCCGAGATAATCGATGCCACACATGAAAGGATGGCATCGAATTTTCATTCGTCGGGTGGTGCATGGAAACGCTCCTATATGCCCCGAACGGTCATGGTGTTCATCAATGAGCAACCCGGCCTTTCACCTTCACAGCGAAGTGTTGCAGCCCGTGAAGAGGCCCAAGCTGCTTTGGGTGCCTATTGGACGGCACTTGAAGGTACCTTGGACCCGGCCAAGGTTGAACGTGCAGCCAACAATGCTGTGATCGGAAATGCTCAAGAGGTCGCTGAGCAAATTCGAAACCGTTTCCACCCGGAAGACCGTTTGATGTTGTGGTTTGACTTCTTCAATCATGACAGTGACCGTGTGGTGGCGAATATGGAAGCATTTCAACAACATGTCGTACCGATGGTGAACTCATGAGCAATCGACCTACATCTGTAGCGCCTGGCCGTCCTGGTTCAGAAATTTATCCAAGCAGTCCGCTTGGAGAAAAACTGGAAGGGGTTCCCACAGGTCGGGAAGTTGAGTGGCAGCCGTTGATTGATTACCGGCGAAATGGTGTGAGTGAAACCACCATTCATGGTGCTGTTGCGTGGGCATCGGGCGATGAACTGATTCATAGTTTTGGCGGAAATGTCTTGTGCTACGGGCGCAGCATGATGAAGCCCATCACACTGAAGGTTTTTGCTGAAGATCTGGATCCAGTGTTGAGTTGGGAGCAAAAGGCCATTTCAGTGGCCAGCCACAACGGTGATACCGAGCATGTGGCTGCTGCGCAGTCGATTTTGACGGAAGAAGAAAGGGGGTTGATGCAAACCCCTCTTGATGTTCCTTTGGTGCAGTTTGGTCGTCAGGTGCGTCGAAAGCGAAGGTGGTTCCACACCTGTTCGGGAGAGCATGCAGCGATCATACGTGGGTGCAGATTGAAGCAATGGGATCGGGTTGGGTACACCTTGCCGCATCACCCCATGTTTCAGGCTTATCTCGATGTGTTGCGTCGAACTCTGGGACCGGATTGGGAACCAGTACGCGTTGCTCGTGATGGTTGTGGGTTGCCAACGGCTTCCAACACTGTTTCAGAGTTGGCCTTGTTGTACGCACGACTGGTGCTTGAAAAAGATGATGACTGGATTTGGGAATCGATGATTCGACATCCAGACTTGATTGGAGGATTCAATCGGTTGGATTCCACCATCATTAAAGCGGGTCAGGGGCGCGTGATTGCGAAGGAAGGGGCCGATGGTTTATTGGGCATGGCCATTGAACACCCCGATTATCCAAATGGCTTGGGTGTGGTGATCAAGATTGCCCATGGATGGAACTCACCAGCGACCTGGTACATTGCGCGATCCGTTTTGGGTGTGTTGGGTATTGAGTTGCGGAATCCATACCCGCTTAATCGACAGAAAGCGTTCATTGTCTCCGGTGTTGTACCCCCTCATTTGACTGCTGATTTAGAAAAGACACCCACTTGGGAAGAGTGGGACCCGGATGATGATCGTTGGTACTACGACTGGAATCAATATGCGCGCGGAGGTTCAAGTGAGTGACGTGCTGCACAACTGTATTGCGGGGAATTTCCAGCCCGCACGTTCGGGTGCAACACTGGACAATCGCTCCAGTGTGACAGGTGGTGTTCTGTGTACCATCCCACGCTCTGACGAAACGGATGTGGCAGATGCTGTAGACGCTGCTCGTGCCGCACGGCTCGGAGAGTGGTCCACGTGGTCGGTATCTCAGCGGGCGGATCTGCTTGAGGCCGTGGCCGACGTGATGGAGTCTCGACTTGAAGAAATCGCAGCGGTTGAATCCCGTGACACGGGTAAACCATTTCGTTTGGCTGCCACAGTCGATGTGCCTCGCGCGATTTCAAACTTTCGTTTTTTCGCTTCTGCGGTTCGTCAGCATCACGATGGCTTTCACGAAATGGATGGTGCGCTCAACTACACATTGCGTCGTCCCGTGGGAACTGTGGGGTTGATTACACCTTGGAATTTACCCCTTTACTTGCTGAGTTGGAAAACGGCTCCGGCTTTGGCGATGGGCAACACCATCGTAGCGAAACCAAGTGAGATAACGCCGATGACGGCCACCGTTTTGGCGGAAATTCTGCACGAGGTTGGTTTGCCTCCTGGGGTGTTCAACTTGGTCCATGGTCTTGGACATGAAGCGGGCCAAGCCATTGTCGAACATCCGGTGGTGGAGGCAATATCGTTTACTGGTGGAACGAATACCGGAGCGATTGTTGGTCGTACCGCATCTGAACGATTCAAGAAGGTCAGTTTAGAACTGGGTGGTAAGAATGCCAGCGTTGTTTTTGATGACTGTGATCTCGATAAAACGGTAGCCGGTACCTTGCGTGCAGCTTTTGCGAACCAGGGCCAAGTCTGCCTTTGTGGTTCTCGCTTGCTGGTACAGAAAGGGATTTACGAGGAGTTCGTTGCCCGATTTATCGAGGCAGCAGACCAAATGAAGGTGGGCGATCCGGCGGATCCGGACACCAGTTTGGGCGCTCTGATCTCCCATGAGCATAGAGAAAAGGTTGAAGGGTACATCGCTCTTGCACAGGAAGAGGGGGGAACGATCGCTTCGGGCGGCACGCGTCCGTCTTTGGGAGATCCCTTGGATGCAGGGGCTTTTCTGAGGCCCACTGTGATTACCGGACTCAGTACGAGTTGCCGGACTTCGACAGAAGAAATTTTCGGGCCTGTTGTGACCGTACATCCATTTGAGGATGAGGAAGAAGCCGTTCGCATTGCCAACAGTGTGCAATACGGGCTGGCGGCATCTGTATGGACCCATGATCTCAGTCGCGCGCACCGGGTGGCCGCGGCGATAGATGTGGGCATGGTGTGGGTCAATACCTGGCTGTTGAGGGATCTGCGGGTACCCTTTGGGGGCGTCAAAGCGAGTGGGGTTGGCCGTGAAGGTGGTCACCACAGCCTGAGCTTTTTCTCCGAACCCAAGAACGTCTGTATTCAGCTATAAACCTACAGCAGGCCACGCAGAAAACGACTGGGTGAGCATACGCCCCTGTTGTCGCGTTCGTAAGCGGTGATCGTCAGAGTTTTACGCGCCCGTGTTGCGGCCACGTAAAACACGCGGCGGTCTTCTTCTGTTTCGTTATTTTGGATGGAACTCCACATGGGGAAGTGTCCGTCCACCAGGCCGGGGATGAACACGTGATTGAACTCGAGTCCTTTTGATTGATGAATTGTGAGTACGCGGACTCCGTCCATTTCATCCAGCATGTCTTGTTCTCGTGCCAAGCTCGCCCTATCCAGTGCGTGCCGGGTGGCTTCAATCGAAGAAAGGTTTGGATTGTCTAGTCTCGCGATTCGGTGTGATAGCTCCTCCAAGTTTGCGAGTCTGTGCTTGTCAATGTGTTTGGCGTAGTAGGCCAACAGTCGGCCTTCATGGAGAATCCGGTGTACTAGGACTCCCGGGCGTTCTTGCAGTTGAGACCATCGGTCCAAAGACTCTCGAAGACGTTGAAAAGCAGGTGCATATTGTGCCATCAGTTGCCGTCGAAGACCGGCTCCTTTTGCGCTCAACTCTGAAAGCTTTTGGAACAGGTGAACCGTTGTTTTTACGTCGTCAAGGGCGCGATGAGTGGGGTCTTCAGGAAGTTCCAGCGCGATGGCCAAATCACCCAGTCGGTATGAGTCTTGATGCAACAGCCTGCGGGCGTATCGAAGGGAATCGAAGTGCGCGCTAAAAACCATAGGTACATCCACACGGGCAGCGTGTGCCTTGAGCATTCTCAGATCAAATCGAACGTTGTGACCGGCCACAGGGGTGTCAGAGATGAATGCCGAAAACTCTCGGAAAACGGTGGCAGGATCGCGACCTTCTGCAGCGAGAAGATCATCGCTGAGTCCATGTACGGATTCGGAGTCCCCGACGGTTTTGGTGGGCTTAAGTAAGGCTTGGTAGGTATCGACCATTTGCCCACAGCGGACACGGACGGCCGCAACTTCGATGACATCATCGTAATTCGGGTCCACCCCAGTGGTTTCAGTATCCAATACCACAAACTCTTCGATATCCAGACCCCACAAAGGGTCACCGCGCTCTACGATGGCTGTGTCCAGCATGTCCACCATTCGAAGACCGGCGTCTGCACCTTCTTTTTGAATTCGTTGTAGGGTGGTTTTGCCAACCCCACGGACCATTTTGAGCGAGATTCGTTGTGCGGCCGCAGGCGCGTTTCGGTCGACGACGAGTTTGAGTAATGCCAGTGCATCTTTGACTTCCATTCTGCGGAAGAATTTGAAGGAGTCGACGGTGGCATGGGGGACTTGGTGTGCGCTCAACGCGTTTGCAATCTTTCCGGCTTGGTGGTTCGCGCGCGAAAGGACGGCAATGTCTTTTGGAGAAACCCCACTTTGTACCAGGTCTGCACATCGGCGGGCGATTCCCACAGCTTCGTCTTCTGGGTGTGGGTAAAGGACCACGTCGGTGGGTGTACCTTCTGGCAAATCTTCGTATGGGCGTACGTGTGTCGCTCTTTGTTCTAGCCCTTCTGCAATGATGTCGGCTGTGCGAAGAAGGGCTTTGGTAGACCGGAAATTGTCTTCCATTACGATGCGTGTGATGTCTCCACGATCCTGCTCTAAGTGCTTGATAAGAGACGTGGGGGAAGAGCCGCGCCAGCCATAAATGGTTTGGTCCAAGTCTCCGACCAGACACAGAGAACGTGCGTAGGTAGCGATTTGTCGGATGACGTCGTATTCGCTCAGGTGCGTGTCTTGGACTTCGTCGATTTGCACGAGATCGAAGCGTTTGGCCCACCGTTCTGCTGTGCCCTCATTTTCCGTTAGTGCGGCGCGAGTCAAATACACGATGCCTGCAAAGTCCACAGCCCCCCGTTCGTTCAGTGTAGAGATGTATTTCTTTGCCCATGGTTCTCGTGAAAAGGCGGCTTGGTTGTAGCGGCTGAGGGACGCATGACCAATGGGTTCATCGGACATCTCTTGATGCAAGCGGTACATGGCTTGCCGAGGCTTATGAACACCCAGCCCTGCGATCACAGCCTCTGCATCTTCTTCGTCGTGAACCCAAACGGAGGGGCTGAGTCCCAAAGACCGCGCTTCGGTTCGGAGAATCCACGCACACATGCCATGAAAGGTGTGGACATGAATGCGTCTGGCAGCAATGACATCGTGTTCAGACAGGCTTTCGCGCATTCGTTGTGCAGCCCGGTTGGTGAAGGTGAGTGCCAGGATGCGTGCGGGTTCGATGCCTTGAGAGATGGCAAAACCGACACGCTCGCTAAGGGTCGTGGTTTTCCCGCTCCCAACTGCAGCCAATACCAACAGTGTGCCATCCAGACATTGGGCCACTTGCTGCTGTTCGTGTGTCAGACGCATACCAACCTATAAGTGCTTTACAGTCGGATGCTTGTTTTGTGGGGAACCAGGGTTTGAACATCAATCCGTCGGTGGAATTGATCTGTCTTCCGCTCAGGTGAAGTGTGGATTTGTCGAGTGGATACTCATTCCGCTTTTCGCAGGAAAGTACCGAAGAGAATCTTCATCATTATGCCACCGTCTGTCGTACCAGAACCCTGGATATAGTTGGGTACAGATTCGCTGTATAGAACGGGTGTCAGTTCTACGCTGAAATAGGTTGGAGAACTCTCATCATAGCGGTTTGATTGGAAGCCAAGGTTCACGCCAAACGCACTATAGTCATCGCCTCTCAGGTCTTCAAAACCACCTAAACGGGCGCCCACGTAGATCTGCATGCCCGACGTGACCGAGGAAGAACCAAAACCGTAGTTCACATTGAAAGCATTGTGATTTAGCGGTCCAATTGACGCATCAGCACGGAGACTCAAGTTTTCTCCGATGTGTTGGAATGCGCTGATACCCCCATCTGTGGCTGCAAAGTTGGGAAGGGGCTCATGAGCAATATATGCAAGAACAGCGGTGTTCTTTAATGGGTTGTCTTGGGGTACGGTTGGTGCTTCTACCCTTTCAACAACGATTTGTTTGACGTCTGGACAAATCGAGCTTGGCTCACCCACGCTATCGTACTGACCCACAAAAGAGAGATTTTCTAAGCGAAACGGCTCTCCGCGCCCTCCAAGTGTTTTCGTTAAGGCGACCTTTCCATCTACATTCATGGCGAGATCGGTGCAGGACCGGTCGGAGACAGGGTCTGGGACATGTGTTTTCGAAAGCATCAGAGCGAGATTGTTGTCGTTCAGCCTTCGAGAATAGGGCTTTGATTCTTTAGTCTCGCCTGTTTCTCGCCAATCTCTCCAGCCAGGACACCAACTGTCGGCATGAACATTGAGTGTGCTGAGTTGAAGATCGGTGTAGCCTCGTTTTGCCTTGAAGATCATGGTGTATTTACAGCCTCGGTCGGGCATATGTTCGATGCGAACCATGTTGATGCAGCGATCTTCCACGCGATCCACATCGACCTTGTGTTGTACATAGATCTTAGTTTTTGGTTCCATGCTCACGATTTCATTCTGTTTGCTCCGAATGATGCCGGTATTTGCAGATTGAGTGGGGCATGTAGCTCTTGCTTCGGGCCATTCAAAAGTGGGTTTGACTGTGGCGGGAACCGTCAGCGGGACGGAGGGGGTGACCTCTTTCACTTTTCTGGGTCCAGCAGAGACCAAGCCAACAGTAGCCAATAAAACAATCATGGTATTCTCCAGAGACAAAGCCATCTAAGCACAAATTTCAGATTTAGTGTACTGTCGAGAACGGCTGGTAGAACTGTCTGTGACCGGGAGGCTGTATGCGGAATTGTATTGTGTGTTTTTTGGTCTCCTTTTTTCTGTCTGGCTGCGTATATTATGAGGCAGAGGGTGACACGGCTACGGGTGTAGATTGGTGCAGCCGCTTGGAACGCACGGCCTGTAATTCGTGTTCTTGGCAGACATGCCAAACAATACGAGCGAGCATCTACGACGACGGCGCATCTGATGCGGATTGCAAATACACCTACAACATCTATTCAAGCCAAGGGTGTCCAGAATGATGCTTGAATGGTCCCTGTGGGGATCTTGAGTGCCATCTTGTCATATTTTCCACATCGCTTGGACACGTTGATGTAGGTGCTTTGGTCTGAGACAGCATAGGGGAATTGTATACGGAGATGCCGATGTCCGGATCAATAGTCGCTGGTGTTCTTGCACCACACCCCCCACACCTTGTGTACGCGGAAAATCCGCCCCAAAACGAACCGACTGCTGAGTGTGGTTGGGAGACGCTTCGTTGGGGCTATGAACGGCTACGCAAAGACTTAGAAGGTATCGATTACGACACATTGGTTGTACTCAGCCCTCACTGGCAAACCTATGTGGGAACTCATTTTTTGGGTGTTCCTCATTTCAAGTCACTCAGCGTAGACCCTGTGTTTCCAAACCTGTTTCGGTTTCATTATGAACTCGATGTTGATGTGGCTCTTGCCCAGGCGATTTGTTCGCAGGCGGGGGGTGCGGGTCTGGTCACCAAGATGATGGAAAATCCCGATTTCCGAGTGGACTACGGGACCATTGTTTCGTGTCATATGACACGGCCCCAATGGGACAAACCCATCGTGGGTATTTCATCTTGTCGTGCGACCTCGTACTACAGTGTAGAGGTGATGCAAAAGCAGGCGGCCGTTCTGGCCGAAGCGACCCGGAAGGCGGTTGAAGAGAGTGGGCGGCGTGTCGTTCTGATTGCATCAAACTCCTTGTCACATAGTCACTTCACAACCGAGTCTGCGGTTCCCGAAGACATGAGCAAGGAACACATCATGAGCCATGGCCAACACATGTGGGACATGAGGGCCATTGACCTGTTGCGAAAAGGCAAAACGCAGCAGTTTGTGGATGAGATGCCTGAGTTCACCTCACAAGCCATCTCAGAGACGGACGCAGGCGCGTTCACTTGGATGCTGCACGCACTCGGTATGCCTGAATATGAAGCCGAATTGTACGGCTATGGCACCGTGATCGGTACCGGTAATGCCGTCATGGCTTGGTATCCGGAGGGCAAATGAGCATTGTTAAAGGAATCATCGTTCCAGGAATTCCTCATCCGCTGCTGTGTCCGGAAAAGAATGAAGGCTGGACTCGTCTTCGTGAAGGCTTTGAAGCCGCCCGCAAAGAACTTGAAGAGTGCGGAGCTGAACGCATCGTGATTTACAGCACGATGTGGCCCAGTGTCATTGGCCATCAGATTCAAGCAGACCCAGAACCCGAATGGGTACACGTGGATGAGTTGTTTCATGACCTGGGTTCCATTCCATACAAGTTCAAGATCGATGCTGAATTCGGTCATTCATTTCAGGCTGCAGCAGAAGCCCGAGGACTGATGGCCCGTACGGTGGCATACCATGGCTTTCCCATCGATACAGGGAGCGTGGTTGCCCTCAAGCTGTTGAACCCCGACAACCGCATGTCTGCCTCTATCGTTTCGAGCAATGTCTATGCGGACCGGGCGGAGACAGTCGTGCTTGGAAAAGCTGCACGCGATGCCATTGAAGCATCGGATCTAAAGACTGCGATTGTGGTTGTGATGACGCTATCGAACCGTCTATTCACCGACTATATCGACCCTGCCTCTGATCACATTCACTCTCCGAAGGATGAAGAGTGGAATGACAAACTCCTGGAGTTTCTGGGCGGTGGCCGGCTTGAAGATGTGGCTCAGTTGTCTCGAACCATTCAGGATCAGATTCGAGTTCATAAGGTGGTCAACTTCAAACCGATGTGGTGGATGAGTGCGGTCATGGGCCAGCACAATCGCTATGACGGGGCCGTTCATGCGTATGCACCTCTGTTTGGAACCGGTGGGGCCGTGGTCTCATTGACTCCTTCCAATGAAGTGGCAGGAGACAAAGAGTACGATGAAGAAGATGTGGAGGTATTCCAAGGAAACCGAACGGTTTTGGGTGCCAGTACGGATGGGGTCCAGCAAAAACCTACATCCGAATCAAACTCACAAGCGCCGACTCTCCGTACCACCACCACGCCAGCGGCTGTGATCAATACAGATACAGCCCCAGCCCCGGTGGGTGCGTATCCGCACGCCAGGCAGGAAGGGGGTCTTCTTTATCTGTCCGGTGTCGGGCCACGGCAGCCAGGAACGAATGCCATTCCTGGTGGTCCCATCAAAGATGAAAATGGGGACGCCTTGAACTACGACATCGAGGCACAAACGGAGGCTGTGATTGAGAACATTTCCAAGATTCTCATCGCCTCTGGAAGTTCTTTGGATGAAGTGATCGATGTGACGGCATTTCTGGTTGATATGGATAGAGATTTTGCAGGCTACAACAAGGTGTATGCCAAGCACTTCACGCCCATTGGGGCCACCCGTACGACCATCGCGATTCGAGCCTTGCCCACACCCATTGCGGTGGAATTCAAGGTGGTGGCAAGGGCCCCGAAATCATGACTGGGCGGATTATCGACATCAGTCCCATCATCAGTTCTCGATTGGCGGTTTGGCCTGGAGACATCCCTTTTTCCCGTACGGTCAATCTCTCTATTGCGGAGGGCGCGAACATTGATCTTTCCAGCTTGACCACCACAGTGCATCTCGGTGCGCACACGGATGCACCCAGTCATTATTCAGCCAGTGGTGTATCCATAGAACAGCGTGATTTGTCGCTGTATGTCGGCGACGTTCAGGTGATGGGCGTCGATGTCGCTCGTGGTGTCAGCATTCGGCTCACAGACTTGAATGCACCGATTTCAGCCCCACGGGTATTGTTTCGGACCGGCAGCTATCCCGACCCCAACCATTTCAACGAAGACTTTTGTAGTCTGTCGCCTTCGTTGGTCGAATGGTTGGCTGGAGAAGGTGTGCGTTTGGTTGGCATCGACACGCCGAGTGTGGATCCCTGTTCGAGTAAGGACCTTCCCTGTCATGCGATGATTGCAGCCCACGATATGGCCATCTTGGAGGGCGTTGTGTTGGACGGTGTTCCGGATGGGGTCTACACACTTATCGCTTTGCCCCTACGCATTGAGGGTGCAGATGCGAGTCCGGTTCGAGCAGTTTTGTTGGAGAAATAGATATGGGGCTGGTCGATCTGTTCCCCGTATTGGTGTGTATTGGGGCACCGTTTTTTCCGGTACTCATCTTCATTATGGTCAAAGGCCAACTCCAAAAAAGAGTCAAGGCCTGGCAGGACGCTGCCAATCATCTGGGCTTTAAGTTTTCATATTTCATTGCGAGCGCACGTTCGTTTCGTATGAATGGCCTCATCAAACAAGTGCCGGTCCAAATCAAGGTAATCGTACAAGGCTCGGGTAAACACCAGTCTCAATACACTGTAGCGATTGCTGACCTTCCATCTGATTTGCCCGCAGGGCTGCTCGTTGGAAAAGAGTCTTTTTTCAGTGGTATCGGTAGTGCGATGGGATTCGGTGACATTGAGATGGGCATTCCTCATATCGATGATGTGCTGAATATTCGCGGCGAGGATGAAGCGCAGGTGCGAGCGTATTTGTCTTCGAAGTCTGTACAGGAAACACTGGTTGATTTGGTCAGTTTTGGGAACGGAAGTGGACTGAGGCTGTCCGATGTGTATTTAAAAAAACAGGGTGTTGTATCGGATACGGCCACCCTTATACAGATGGCAAGAAAAGCCGCGGGGATATCAAATAGGCTGTGTGTCACCAATGAGCCGATGGCGTCGGTTGCCAATGTTGTAAGTCCAGTTCACGCAGACAGTTTCGATCAAGTTGGGGATGAGATTCACAACCAAGAGTACGAATTGACCCCAGAATCAGAGCCAAACGTATGGAACATAGAATTGGAGCAACAGGAGACCACCGTTGCTTTGGATGAGCCAAAGACTGAGCGCCCAGCCTCACAGTCCGATTGGAAGCGCGTATCCTTGTTGTTGGCGGATCGAAATACCCGACGTTCCGAGCGAAGAAAAATTGCGAACGGACTTGTGGGCAATGTGATCACCCTGTCGTTGGTCATTAAAAGAACAACGTCTGATTTGGATACGGTGGACGCACAGACTGGAGTACGGGGTGCGTTCGTGTACGGAACCGAAAATGGGGTGGACATCGAACTGCGAGTCGCGCCCAAAGATGTGGACACAGTTGTCGAACTGAAGAGTGGTGATTCTATTGAAGCGACAGGTGTTATCGTGGATTGGGATCAGTTCTACGGACGTCTGAAGGTGGAGTATCGACCATGAAGTTGACTGACAAAAACTCCATGCGGATCGGCAGTTCTTCGATGGAGGCGCCACTTCCAGACCTCTCTGCACTTGAAGATCAGGGCTACACATTGGTCCCGATTCAGGCGGTCCAGGTTTTGTATGGAAACCCTCATGCGGCGCGTGCGGATGCTTCTCTACTCCAGCTTGCAAACCGGAAAGAATTCGATGTGATTCTAAGTGGGCCGGATGCCAGTTTGGTGTCCGGTGGGGGTTCTCGTCCTCCCCACGGACCTGTGTATCGATATGGAAAGTCGGACACAGAGGGAACGGGTCGGGGTCATTTCCGTGGAACCGTCGCCGTCCTTCAGGATGGTTCGATTGTCATGAGTCGAGCAGATGGGGCTGGAGCGAAGGACTTGCGTTCCCGTTTTGGCCAGTCTGGAAATTCGCTTCACGCTGCTCTTGGGGGTGGCGCTTTATTGTTGGAACATGGGCGTTTTGTTGAGGATCTGGATCTGATGCGAAATCAGTTGTTCGGTGGAATGCCGGGTGGTATCCGTGGAAAATCCATGTTGCGAGGCCCTCACAGCATCATGGCCATCCGAAAGGGCAAGGCCTATGCAGCATGGTGTCATACCAAATCAGCGCTGGATATTCGGGACGATTTTCGCGCCTTTGAGTTTGGGACCGTCATCAAGTTTTCCCATGGTTCATCTGTGTTTTATGATGATGGCGAAAATCGCCTGAATGGCCAAAACGCTACAGGATTTGGGATTACGCGCGCATATTAAGCGGCTATTTGGCCGCTTCATCCGTCGCTTCTTCAGCCGCTTCGGTTTCCATTTCTTCCTCTGTGACTTCACCCAGTTCTTCGGGTGTTTCCATGCCCAAGGCGCGCACCAAGAATGCGTATTCATCCGCATATTGTTCAATGCGTTTGGTCACAGGTGTTCCACCACCATGGCCCGCCCGAGTCTCAATGCGGATCAGGACCGGGTTGTCACCTTCATGGGCTTTTTGGAGTGCCGCTGCGAATTTGAAACTATGGGCTGGAACCACCCGATCATCCCGATCGGCGGTAACCACCATTGTCGATGGATATTGGGTGCCTGGCACTAGGTTGTGTACGGGACTGTAGTTTTTCAAGTAGTTGAACATTTCGGGGCTATCTTCACTGGTGCCGTAATCGTCCGCCCAGGCCCACCCGATGGTGAATTTATGGTAGCGAAGCATATCGAGAACACCGACTGCTGGGATGGCCGCCCCGAATAGTTCTGGTCGTTGAAGCATGCATGCACCGACAAGCAGACCCCCATTTGAACCGCCCTTAATCGCCAGTTTTTCGGGGGCTGTGTAGCCTTCTTCAATTAAATATTCAGCGGCAGAAATGAAGTCATCGAAGACATTCTGCTTGTTCATTTTGGTGCCGGCTTTGTGCCATTCTTCACCGTATTCTCCACCACCGCGAAGATTGGCGATGGCGTAGACTCCACCCATTTCCATCCAGATCAGCCGACTCAAAGAGAAGCCGGGGGTCAAAGAAATATTGAATCCGCCATAGCCGTACAAAATGGTGGGCTGTTGTCCGTTTAGCTCAAGCCCTTTCTTGTGCATGATGAACATGGGTACTTTGGTGCCATCTTTGCTTTCGTAAAAGACCTGCTTGGCTTCATATTTAGTGGGATCAAAATCGACTTCAGGTGACTTCCATGCCTCTGTTTCGCCTGTATCCATGTTGTATTGGTAGATGGTTGTTGGACTTGTGAATCCNGTGAACCCATAAAAGGTTTCGGTATCTGTGGACTTTCCACCAAAACCCCAGACTGAACCAATTCCCGGGAGGTCGACATCACGAATAAATGTGCCATCGAGTTCGTAGATCTTGGCCACTGAACGTGCATCTTGTAGATATGTTGCGACAATTTTCCCGCCAACCACGGACACATCATCCAAGACGTTGTCTGAGGTGGGCAAAATGGTCGTCCAATTGGCTTCGTCGGGCTGCTTGGGATTGAAGGATACGACTTTTCCGTTGGGTGCATCCTTGTTTGTTTTCACCCACACCCGGTGTTCCTGTTCGGTGATTTTTGGTCCAAACAAACGTTCAAACCAAGAACGTTTGTCTTTGAGTACGGCATCGTGAATGACTGAATAGCTGGCCTCAAATTCTTCGATCACGGGAACGACTTCCGAGTCTTCTTTGGTCAAATCCTTGGAGTACAGGAGGTTCCGATCATCGGTGCCTTTCCAGCCATAGATGTACAAGGTGGTTCCCGCTTCGTTGACTGAAGCGCCGAAGCCCATCTTGGGATCATCCGGGCGTGCATAGATGAGCTTGTCTTGATCCTGAGGTGTACCGATTTGGTGGTAGTACAGCTTTTGGTTTTCGTTCACACTTTCGAGTTCACTCGTTGGTTCTGGATATCGGCTGTAGAAAAAACCGTTGTTGTCATGGGTCCAACTCGCACCAGAGAATTTTACCCAGTGCAGTGTTTCGGTCATGTTTCTATTAGAAGCAACTTGACGAATATGCAGTGTTTTCCAATCGGAGCCACCATCCGAGGTGCCGTAGACCATCAAAGACGCATCTTCTGATACCGACGTAAGGGATACCGAAACTGTGCCGTCTTTGGACAAGGTATTGGGGTCGAGTACTACTCGAGCGGGGCCATTTAAGGAATCTGAAGAGTACAAAACGGAATGGTTTTGCAGCCCGTTGTTGTGCCGAAAAAAGTACTTTCCACCCTTGCGGGATGGACTGGAAAACCGTTCGTAGTTCCACAGTTTCGTTAAACGTTCGGTCAACACGCTGCGTCGAGGCACGTCTTCCAACCATTGTGTCGTGACCGCCACTTGGGCTTCCACCCATTCCCGGGTTTCCGGTCCATCAGGGTCTTCCATCCAACGGTATGGGTCTGCCACTTCCACACCGTGGTAGGTATCCACCACATCACCCAACCGTGCTTCGGGGTAAACGATAGACGCTTCCGTCTCAGCCGCGGTGGTTTCGGATTCCTCAGCAAAGCTGATGGAAGTGAAGAGAAGCGAGAAGAGGAAGATTGAACCCCTCAGAATGGGTGCGCTCATTTGGCAAATCCGTAAAAGGCTGGATTGTGAAGGGGGGGCAAGGTGTCTCTTGGCATCATGACCGTTCGCACGGCCCACAGATCGGTGAAGATCCGGATCTTTCCAGTTTTATCGAGGTAGTCGACACCGCTAGAACCACCCGTTCCGACCCGACGTCCAATCATTCTTTCCACCATTCGGGCGTGACGGTTGCGCCAGATGAGGATGAGTTGTTCCAGTTCGACCACCGAATCCAGCAGGAGACGCGGCCACGCGAGTAGAGGCAAGGTTCGATAAGATTCGATGAACAAAAGGCCTGCTCGAATCCTGCGCAACCGTGGACGATGTTCTTCCTCTGCATCTTCCGCCATTAGAAATTCTGTGGCGGCTTTCTTTGAATTTGCGAAACGACCGGTTGTGTCACCAGATTCTGGCATGTTGGCCGTGAGACGCTCACACTGGCGGTCCATAAATCCATCGAAATTCGTGAGGTAGTCTTTGATGAATTTCAAAACCACTTCCTCATCTCCCTCATCGCCGGGCATCGAGCCGTGAATAGGAGTGCGATATAGCCATGTGCGCAGTGCTTCCTGGAAGGTTGTTTCTTCAAGTACTGTTTGGACCTTTTCCCATGCGCCCGCATTGGACTCTGAGTCCTTGGAGAGTTTCTTCAGGTGTTCGATAGGGTCCACTTTTCCGTATCGAACTCGCTGGTTGGCTTTGATTCCGAGAAGAATCTCCATCTCTCTCATTTGTGAGGATTGAAAGCCCGAAGCGGGGGAGATTTTTTCTCGAAACCCCAGGAAGTCCTGAGGTGTCAATGTTTCCATGACCTTGAAATGGTCGAAGGCAAGTTCTAGGACACGGTTGATCCGGCGTAAATGATGCACAACGTGTGGAATCGCTTCTTCCGCCACGGTTTCTGCACCGAGATGATCTCTCGCCAAGCGCAATTCTCGGTTGACGATCTTGAACCAGAGTTCCAGCGCTTGATGGACAACGATGAACAGCAGTTCGTCAGGAATCAGACCGTCTTCGTTTTCTTCAAGCCCCCCTTGAAGCTGCAATAGTGGTCCAAGCTTGAGGTAGTCATTGTAGTTCGGTGCGGAATCGGCCATGGTGCCCTCCCCAGATTGGAAAATTGTTTTAACGCGCTGTGTACAGCATGAGCAGAGAAGGGCAGGCGAGATGGCACTCGACGACGGGGTTGCCGTGTCGAACTGGTACGAAAGTACACTTAGAAATCGATATCTAAGGTTCCTCGACCACCTTGAATGAATTCACGCAGGTACATCAGGTCATGGTTGCGCGCTTCATCTGGTGTTCCCGCAAAAGCGATTCTCTTCTCATAAACAAGAGCCAGGCGATCCGTAATGGTAAAGACTGTGTCCATGTCGTGGGTCACGACGATCGAAGTCACGCCCAACCGTTCTTGTAATGAGAGAATCAGTCCATTGATTCGACGAACATTCACGGGATCTAGGCCCGTGGTTGGCTCGTCATACAAGATGACTTCTGGTTTGATGGCGATGGACCGTGCCAAGCCTACCCGTTTACGCATACCGCCTGAAAGTTCGGCTGGTTTGAGCTTCTGGATGCCAGGCATATCTACCATTTCAAGTACTTCAGATACGCGTTTGTTCATCTCGCCAGGGGTGCCCCAATTGTGTTCAATCAAGGGATACTTGATGTTGTCTTCGACACTCATGGAATCGAATAGAGCCGCACCTTGAAACAACATTGCAATCCGACTTCGAAGGGAGATGAGTCCTTGATCGCCCAGTTCTGTGACGGATTGACCAAAGGCATGGATGGTACCTGCATCTGGAACCATGAGTCCGATGAGCATTTTAAGGCACACACTCTTCCCTACACCGGAACCTCCAATGATCGTGAGCGTTTCTCCTCGGTGTATTTCAAGGTCGAGTCCTTCGTAGACGGAGTTGTCTCCAAAGGACTTTGTGACACCAGAAAAGCGAATGATTGGTTCAGCCATAAATCGCCAAGAAGATGCGGGTGAGAGCGAAGTCGGAGACCAGAATGGCAATCGATATGTAGACCACGGTTCTTGTGGTTGCAATGCCTACACCTTCGGTACCACCAAAGGTTCGCAGGCCGTTCCAGCAGCCGATGACACCGATGAGGTAGCCGAAAAATACACTCTTGCTCAGTCCATGAAGAAGGTCTACCACCCACAATGTTTCGGTCATCTGATCGAACACGAATCGGAAGGTTACCCCGACTTCCAGCATTGTGATGAAGGCACCGGACAAACAGCCCACGATGTCTGCCATGATGGTCAACAAGGGGAGGGCGATGGTCATTGCCACCACTCGAGGCATCACGAGTTTCCGGACAGGATCGGCGCCGAGGGCTCGGATGGCATCGACCTGTTCGGTCACATTCATAGAGCCAATTTCAGCCGTGTAACCGGAACCAACTCGGCCACCGACGAGCAGAGCGGTCAGAACCGGACCCAGCTCCCGTACGATTCCCAAGCTCACCAGCTTGCCGGTATACATGGATGCACCAAACGGCTCCAAACCAATGGCGAATTGTAAGGACAAGACCATGCCGGTGAATCCAGCCGCCAATACAGTGATTGACCAGGAGTCATACCCACCTTGTTCCAGTTGATGGACGATCAAGCGTGACTCAAATGGTCGTTTGAATAGCTCGCGAACACTGGCCACAGTGAGAGCGCTGATCTCTCCCACAGATACCAAGAGTTCTCGAAAACCATTCATCATCTATTTGTCCTTGGTTTTGAACCCAGAGATGACTTCAACGAAGGCGTTCCATTGTGTATCAAATTCTGATGGGGAGGCGACGTAGACTCCGTCATACAAACATTCATTCTTCTTGGTAACGACCGCACCCACACGGACGGGTACACCATCCATTTTTCCATCGTAAACGCGCAACAGTGCTTCCCGGCCATCCAGCATGAGTACCTCTTCTCGCAGAGGGGCTCCTTGGACGAGACCAAATGTCAGGTGGGTAATTAGGTCTTCCAGTCTGCCATCTTCAAAACGTTCTTTGCAGTTAGAGTCAAAGTAGATGGAGGCCCCAATATCGGGGTGATACCACGCTTTGTCTGCGCCTCCTGGCGATACTTTATGCCAGGCTCCCACAGGCGCTGCAATGGCGAAGCGACCTTCACTTCCAGACGGTTTCTTTTGGGCCTTTGATTGGCAACCAATCCCGAAACTTAATGCAGTCGCCACGAATAGCGTTCTCATGTCATGCCCCCAGTTTGATGGGCAGATTCTTCCTCTTCGGTGATTCGAAGAAAAACAGCTTCCAAGTCGGCATCGTCAGACTTCATGAGTTCATCGACTTTCCCAAGAGCAACGATTCGCCCTCGGTACAAGATTCCGACTCGATCACAGACCTCTTGTGCCACATCCAGTGAATGAGTGGAAAGAAATACGGTGCGACCATCGTTTGCCAACTCTCGGAACAGGTTCTTGATTCGACGTGCGCCATGCGGATCGAGTCCCACCATTGGTTCATCTACGATTAACACGGCGGGTCGATGCAATATGGCTGCAGATAAAACCAACCTTTGCTTCATGCCGTGTGAGTACGCTTCAATCAGTTCATCTGCCCGGTCGAGCAATCCATTTTCTTGCAGAACTTCGTTGGTTCGTGGTTCGATGCTCTCTGGTTCCATGCTGTAAATTCCACCGATAAAGGCGAGGAACTCTCTGGCGGTCAACTTTTCGTATAGAAAGGGGCGGTCGGGAATAAACCCGATTCGCTTGCGGCATTCGACTGGATTCTTTTCCATGCTGATGCCGTCGATCTCTATGGAGCCTTCTGTGGCGGGTAAGACGCCCGCTAAGATGCGGTTTGTGGTGGTTTTACCCGCTCCATTGGGTCCCAAGAACCCAAACACTTCACCCCTATTTACTTCAAGATCTAAGGGGTGTACGGCCTGAAAATTTCCGTAACGTTTGGCGATGCCCTTCAAGCGAATCATGGGTTCCTCTGGATCGGCGATTCAAGGTAGCAGAAAATGGCTTAGCGTGCCTCGATTAGCTTCAATTCAAGTCGACCGATGACTCCAAGAATCTCAACCTGACGGTCTAAGTCGCCTTCAACCAGCTTTATGTGAGTAGCATCTGCGGGTAGTTGTCCGAAGGTTGGATCGACGGGAATCCATTCGTCATCTTCTCCCAACAGGACCTCTGGCCATGCGTGGTAGTAGAACTGCCCTTTGGGTCCAACCCGCTCTGAATAGACAACACCTGCAGCGATTCGTGTGGGAATCTGTACCGCACGTGCCAATGAAACAAAAAGGGCGGTGTGTTCGTTACAGTCACCACGTTTGCTGTACAACACCTCTAGACCATTGGGTACGCCGACGCTGGGTTCTTTGCTGACGGTGGTAAACACCCAATCGTTGATGCGTTTTATGGCGTCGAAACGATCGGTCGCTTTCTCGACAATTTCCCACGCTTGGTTTTGGATATCCAAATGACCCACTGGCAATGTGGGTGTGGCGCTTAAATACGGAGAGCGGTCTGGGGACTGGGCGTCCTCTTGCGTGAGATCTTCCCGTTTCGCCAAGGGGAGAGAGGGGATCTCCAGTGCCAAGGGCATGTCGATGGTGACTGTATTTCCCGAGACGATCTGCTGGGGTGGCTGATGGACCATTCGGTCGGCAGGGACACCGGAAACCTCGACTTGAAGGTATCGGGTTTTCCGTGCATTTTGGAGCTTCCCTTTGAAGGGTACAGCGCTCAATGAAATCAGGTCTTGTGGCGCTTCGTCCGAAATCTTCTGGGCCTCTTCCGCCGTCATTCGCACCATGCTCATGCCAATGGCACCTTCTTGGCGCAAGGTCTCACCTGCTGGTGTCACCAATGCCCGTGTTTCGATGTCTCCAAAGCGACTGACAAGCCAATAGGCTTCTTCGCCTCCATCGAACACTTCGACATCGACGACTTCAATTTCCATTTCGCCTTCTGCCAGTGTCAGTGGGTCGAAGTACGGAACATTAAATTTGTGTCCTACGACAAGTTCTTGCGAGCGGATGACACTTTCAAGAGACATGCCAACATGGGGTGGTTTGGTCACGGGGAATCGGACAACACTGGTCGCACCCGCTTGGTCGATTTCCATGACAACCTCCTTCCCTTTCACTTCTCCTCTTGCGACCAATCGCACTTGGTCGGCCAGCATAATGAAGTCAAACCTCGTTAATGCCCCGGTACCATCAACAATCGCCGTTCCGGCTGTAGTCACCTGTTGAATTTTTCCGAATGTGGCCACCCGAAACTGCGACCGCCCTTCATACAAGGTTCCACCACCATCGATAGATGCAGAACGCGCCACAGAAAAACCAACATGTTGCTCTTCGAAAAAGATGCCCATCCATCGTTCTTGACTGGGGCCGAGAACGAGGGCGTCGGGGTCGATAGAAAGCACGACGCGGTCGTCACCGTTGTTTACGATGAGGTGCCCCGCAAGTGCGAGCCAGACACAAAGTGCCAAACCTTCAAGCCAACCCAGCCAACTGATTCGCATTTCACTCCGTTTGATGTCCGCACATAGACATCACAATGGGATACTATCCGAAGGCCTCGGTTGAGGTGATCATTCCATTCCTTGGGAGTACGTTGTGAAGTTGGCAATGTGGGGCGCGTCGGATGTCGGGCGAGTCAGAAAAGTCAACGAAGATAGTTTCTTGCTATCGCCCGATTACGGCTTTGTGGCCGTTGCGGATGGTATGGGCGGCTATCAGCGTGGTGACGTAGCAGCTGAATTGGCATGCAATGTGATCAAAGAGACCATCACGACCCACCGCCACGTGATTGATTTGTACCGTCGAGCCCCCTCTGAGGCTTCACGCAGCGCGGTGCGAACAATGTTGGACACTGCCATGCAGAAGGCCTGCAAAGAGGTTCATGAAGCGGCTGTAGCCATCACCGGTAAGGGCGGCCGGATGGGTACGACCATGGATGTCATGATGCAGGTCGGAAAAACGGCCTTTATTGCCCACGTCGGTGATGGACGTATTCTTTTGGTTCGTGGTGGAGAGGTTCATCAAATTACCGAAGACCATACGCTTGCAGCGCAGCAGGCTGAAGCGGGACATCCCACAGAGGAGTTGGCTGGCAGGAACGTGATCACGCGAGCGTTGGGTGTATTTCCTTCTGTGTTGGTCGATTCTTTGAGTTTTGATTTGGATGTCGGCGACAGGCTGATCGTATGTTCGGATGGCTTGTACCGGTACATCGACGAGAATGAGATTAGCGATGAAGTCATTAAAGGTGGCGTCGCTCAGGTCGTGGATCGTTTGATTGGAATGGCGAATCAACGGGGTGGCAAAGACAACATTTCTGTTGTTGTATGCGAAGTTGAAGGGGACACAGGGCCTACAGACCAAGCGGCAACCCTTCGTCGGATGGAAGTCCTTCGCAATGTGGGTTTGTTTCAGTACTGCACCTACCGGGAGTTGATGCGGGTATGCCAGCTCGCGGAACATCGCTTTGTGCCGTCGGGTGCGGTTCTTTTTGAAGAAGGGGACCATGGACGCGAATGTTTCAT
>PALY01000010.1 GCA_002707085.1 Deltaproteobacteria bacterium | reverse complement strand
CCAGCCGATACACAAGGCGCGGTGATCCCAGAGGCCTGTGGGCCACGGCTGCGGCCAATCCGCGCACAGCATCAGGACCAAACGCCTCTCTAAGTCTTCCTTCATCTGCTCCCAAATGCCGCTGAAGCATGGAGCCGATTCGGCGCACATCCAAACTCGGTACCGTAAGCGATAGATCGAAAATCTCGCTCAGAACTTGGTCAATGCTTGCGCCAGGCAAATCACCTTCCGCATAGCGTGCAGCCATCGCTGCGGCTTGACCACCGATCGCAACCAGCACCGACACTTCGGCATCTTTGCCAATCATCAAGCGAACCCCATCAAGAATCTGCCATCTCACATCGGGACGCAAGCGATCCAAACCTTCCAAACAAATCAACAGTTTTCCAGGGCGACCTGCACGAACAATCTTCACCAAATTCGCAAAGCCCATGCGCAAGCGGTCCACGGGTTCGGCTTCGCCGTCAGCAAATGCGGGTCCGGGTCCATCCGGATTGGCTTCTCTGAGGTTGAGGCGATTCAGCTGAGCAACAACATCTCGTGCCCGCTCCTGCATCGCAACCCCACCAGGACCCAACCTGGCGACACGGGAAACGATGCCAGCCAACACATTGCCCTGTTTAGAATATGACCAAGCGTCTACCCAAACGATTTCGGGGTACAAATCTCGACCGGCCTGCAAGCCAAGCCCGCGAGATTCACGAACCATAGTGGTCATCCGTTTCAGGAACTCGCGCTTGGCACTACCAGGAGCGCCATGTACGGCGATCATACTGGGTGATGGCATCCTGGATATCTGTCGAGCAAACGACCGTGCCAAACGGTCAAGGCCCACGAGGTCTTCAGCTTCCATTCATCTGCTCCAAGTTTGCTGCGTAAAGCGTAGCACCATCACCACAACTTCGGGTCACATCCGTGAGGATGATTCACCCTTATTCCCAAAAAAAACAACGGACATCAGCGGAATCAAACCCACCATAAGCCACCGATACAAGCCATATTCATTCGACTTTTGGTGCCACCATAATTGGATATTTCCCGCGTACGCACCGCAAGTCGATATCTTTATAAACACAGCAGAAAAGCACGACTGCTTCCCATCGAAACCGCAGGTCTGCAGATTCACAAATCAGCAATGCTACACTCCTCCAATCCGATGCAATCGGTTTTTGCTGGGGAGCGGAAACCATAGGATTCACGGGGCAAAACAGGCCAGAGATGGTCAGGGGTAGGAGGGGAGATGCAAGCGGGATTGGTGACTGTTTCCACACGAATGCTGAAAAGAGAAATGCGCCTGGGAGCTAGCCCAGCACAGGACGAGTCCACTACGCTTCCTGAAAGCAACTTGTGGAATATGTACTGTGAATTGCGCAGTCGCGGCGAATCAGATGTGGACCATCTGTTGGTAAATGGCCTCAAGCGCCTTCACGGACGNCGNTCNTACTCCGGCTCGGATCTGCCAAGCATCGATCCGGATCCGAACGAACACAAGAAGGTGGATGACCCNTTCTTGGGCGAACTATTCAAAGCATACAAACGATGNATNTGNAGTCAGCGAGTCCAGCCTGCGGGCCAACTGCTTCGCGACATAGAAAACCAACTNCAAGGCCACTAAGGCCCCAGCACATCCGAAATGGCAGCGGCTACGGCCACACCCAATTGACGAATCTGTGNGGGTGTCATCGCCAGCGGTGGCATCAAAATGATGCTGTCTCCCAATGGGCGCACNATCACACCGTGATTCCGNGCCTTCATTGCAACTTGATGACCCACCCGTNCGGAATCNCCNCGNTCATGCTGTAAGACGGCTGCTGCCATCATTCCNTTTTGCCGTAGCTCCAAAACATGGTGTTGCGGCAAANCTGCCAAGGCTTCAGCNAGGGCATCAATTCGAGAAGACAAAGTCTCCAACACTTGGTCGTTTTCAAACACATCCAACGAGGCCAATGCAGCAGCGCATGCCAAAGCATTTCCAGTGTACGTGTGACCATGGAACAAAGTTTTATAGTCCGTGTATGGCGCTCGAAATGCATCATAGATGCNGGCATTTACGACGGTAGCGGCCAACGGCAGGTACCCACCAGAAATACCTTTGGCGAGACAAATAATGTCGGGCCGCACCCCCACTTGTTCCATCGCGAACATCGTGCCAGTCCGACCAAAGCCAACGGCAACTTCATCACAAATCACCAAAGCACCCGCTGACCGAGCCATGGAGATAATTTCCCGCAGATACTCCGGTGAGTGCATGCGCATACCGGCCGCACCTTGAACGAGTGGCTCCACAACCAAAGCTGCAATCTCATGACCGTGCGCAGCAAACATCTGGCGGGCGACCTTCAAACACGCTTCTTCTTCCGAAGGCGTCGCATGATCCGGCGCAGGAATCCGGACCGCATCAAACAACATCGGCCGATAGATTTCGTGGAACAGGTCAATGCCTCCCACACTTACAGAACCAATCGTGTCCCCATGGTATGCCTCGGTCAATGCTGCAAAACGGCAACGTTTCGTTTGACCCGTTTGTTGTTGAAATTGAAATGCCATTTTCAGGGCCACTTCCACAGCAGTCGACCCGGAGTCCGAGTAAAAGACACGAGTGAGTGGCGGTTCTGGACCCTCGATTCGCATCAACAAATCACTCAATCTCTTCGCCAGCACAATGCTGGGCGTACCCGACTGACCCAGCAAAGTACTGTGAGAGATACGATCAATCTGTTTCTTCAATGCTGAATTAATGTATGCATGGCCATGACCATGCACGTTCGTCCACAAACTAGAAATGCCATCCAGATAACGGTTTCCATGAACATCAATCAGTTCGCAACCTTCCGCCGCATCGATAATTAGAGGGGCGCCCGCAGCTTCCCATTCCGAGGCCTGAGTAAACGGGTGCCACACATGTCCAAAGTCCCACTCATGAAGCTGTTCAGGCGTTGGCATCTGGAATCTCCTTTAGTACGGACTGAAGGGTCTCCAACAGGAGATCAATCTGGTCATTTGTATGGGCAGCTGAAACAGTAAATCGAACCCTTTCCGCGCCCGCAGGCACCGTTGGGGCGCGAATCCCTGCAGCCCAAAATCCATGTCGCAGAAGGGCTTCTGCGACATCCATCGTTTTATCACCGAAAATGACCGGTACGATATGGGTCTTTCCGAGTGCTTTTAAGCCNATCTGTTCCAGGCCACTTCGGAATCGCCGGACGTTCACATGTAGCTGTTCNCGCAATGCATCGTCCGCCAAACGAATGGCGGTTGATGCGGCCCTCACCACCGGCTCCGGTAAGCCTGTGGTGAAGATGAACGTCCGACCNCGGCTCAACAGCAAGTCCCGGAGAACGGGTGGTCCAACCACGAACGCTCCGTAGCAACCATACGCTTTACCCAACGTTCCAACGATGAAGTCAGGCTCTATCCCTTGGGCCGCTGCTGCACCCATGCCGTTGGGACCCATGACCCCAACGGAGTGTGCTTCATCGACGGTAAGCCAATGTTTCCCCATGTAGGCTGCCAAATCCAACACATCNCCATCCATCGAGTACACACCCTCGACAACAGCCATTTTGTGTTCTTGGTTCAACCTTGAAGGNTCACCGTGNGGCAAAATCTCACGCTCCGCCTTGGATAGCCTCAANCCATCGATAANCGAGGCATGATTCAAAGCATCGCTCGCTACACGATCNCCCGGNTCCAGCACTGTCGANAGAAGTGCGAGATTGGCGTGGTATCCAGACGAAAANAGCGTTGCAGGACGACCAAACAGCGTACTGAGTTGCTCCTCAAGTCGTTGATGNCCCACCCGGTCACCACTGATNAGCCGGCTCGCGCCNACACCGGAACCTTGAAATGCTGCACNCACGTCAGGATGATGCGCCAAACCCAAATAGTCGTTTGANCAAAATACGTTGACNTGTGTCCCNGCGAGGACCCCCGTTGTCGGAGANNGCATNTCGATGGGACGCAGAACTCTTGTCAGNCCCGCGNCCTCAATCGCCNGTACCCGCTCTTCCAAAGCGGCAAATCGAGTCACTGAACCGGACGGGCCAAATTCTTCGTGGCCAATCCTGCCAAATCTGTTCCTTCAACTCGNATGGCTGGAGGCACACTGGGAGGATGGGGTTCGTGCGGTGGTGGACGAATCGCCATCCCNAGCGACTCGATCAAATCAAAGTCACTTTGGAAGGCCTCGCCCTTCGTTGTCAGATAATTCCCCATCATCAAACCGTTGGCACCCGCACGAAACATGTTGGTCTGCTCATTCAGCAAGTTCATTTGCCGACCACCGCACACCAACAAATCCTTCGTTGGAAGCACCAGTCGATACAGAGCAATAATCTTCAAACAATCCACGGGTGTCAGATCGTTCATTCCCTCAAGCATCGTTCCTGGGCGTGGGTTCAAAAAATTGATCGGCACGGAATCCACATCAAGCGAACGTAAATCAAGCGCCATCTCTACACGATGAGCCCAACTCTCCCCCATACCAAAGATTCCACCGGAACATACATACATGCCCAATTCTTTGGCCGCCTTGATGGTTTCAACTTCATCGTCATAACTATGTGTTTCAACAATCTGATCATGGTAGCTTCGCGCTGTTTCCAGATTGTGATGCATCGACTGCATACCAGCCTTTTGCAACCGCTCCAGATCGGGCTTTTTCATCAGTCCCAAGCTCGCGCATGTCTGTAAACCTGTTTCTTCACGGATCCGCGTAAAGGTCTCTTCAAGAAGGGAAAGGTCCTCATCTTTATCGATCTGGCGACCGGCCATAACAATGGAAAATTCTCGAACCCCGTTCTTGAATGCATCATGGGCTTCACCCACGATGACCTCAGAAGCCTTGGTCGTGTACTTCGGAGCCTCGGTATGAAAATGAGCCGACTGAGAACAGAAATTACATTTCTCAGGGCAGCGTCCTGACTTGGCGTTTGAGATACCGCACGTGTTCACAAAATCCTGTTTGTGGTGTCTGCGAATCGCTTCTGCAGCATCCAGCATGGCATTGAGATCGACGGTTTCCACAATGTCGGTGATGGCGATGGCTTCTTCTTCGGAAATACCGATACCACGCTGTCCACGGTCGATGATGTCATTCCAATCGAGTTTCATTTCAGCCTCCGATGCGGCTGGTAGCCCAGCCACACGCTCTGTCAACCCCATATTCTGTGAGTGGTTGACAGGCTGTACTGTTGATTCACTATTCGCGGTAATCTCTAAAGATATGAAATGAAAAACCCAGCGCTTGGACACGGTCATGTGGAGCCGTGAAGACTCCAAGTCCTGGCGGTGGGACGCCAATGGCTGCGGTGAAATCATCACTCGCCAAGATCTCTTTGGAGCCCGCTACATCCTCGCCCAAAATGAATGCGCGATTGACATCTGAACCGTAGACATTTTCATCGGGCACGACCAAGCTTTCACCCCACCCTAAACCTACTTGTGGATGAATGGGCGCCCCCGGTATGCCTTCTTCGATATCCCCGACCCGTTCGGCGTTGAAATCCACCATGAGTCGATTGCCATCCATCGCAGCCAATAGCGCGCTGAGAGGCTCTTCGAAGACTGCAAAACAGGTATCCGCTACCGTTTTGTACACCTTGCCACGATTTGCGAGTATCGCTGGGAGGTAGGCCTTCATGGCGGCACGCTGTACCGTCAGCGCATGAACAATTCCGAATGCATCCGTTCGTTTACGCATCGAACTAAAATCTACGACCAATACAGCCACTTCTTGCCGAAAGCGCCGAACAATGTCGTCGTGAACATCCACATCATCAATGGCTGCATCCACAAGTTCATCGAACGACATGTCGGCTGTCGATTTCATGGAATATCCAAAATCATTTGAGGGTCGTAGGGTGTGGAAGGTAGCATATACACGTGGTTCAACAACCTTCCGTGCCCCATCCTGGGACACAGAGCCACCCGATTTGGCAAAGCAGTCCAAATCGGTCGAACCCCGCTGGATGGCGGTGTTCACTTCCCAACATCCGTGCGGTACTGGTGGCCGTCACGGGTGGCAGGTCGGGACCTGCAAACCCATTCAACCCCGCACCAGAACAAAGGAGGTGATCCAGTGAATTTACCCTACGTGCTCTGCCAGGTGATGACACCATAGAGCGGACTTCCTCCATGCTTTTGGTGAAGGGCTTCCCAACACTAAAACAGGAGAGTTGATCGGTCTAAATCCCGATCATCACCGAACCCCGAGAGGCTCCGGAACGCACTTTCCGGGCGGCAAGATGTCCGCAGCAAGGGTTAGAAAACCCAACCCTCTCGGGGTTTTTCTTTGGATCGACACGAAGAGCTTTGCACCTTGCTGCCGAGAACTACTCTGGACCACCCACGATAGGAAACGGTATGGATTGATTGTCCGTTGGCAGCGGCCACGCAACCGAACCAATGGCCGTCCCCAAACAGTTTTGAATCGGTACCGGAACCTCAGCCAACTGATCAAAAATGGCGGCTTCTTCCGGCCCTTCAGGGGTCAAGGACACCTCAACGACCACCATTCCATCGTCATTGGTTGTCATCTCCGACCAACCATTCAAACACTTCTGCGCTCGTGGACGGACAGTAGAAATAGAGGTTCGGATGTTGGCTTCCGTCCACTCGGGGGTTTCACCACTCACGATGCCAATCGGTAGCACGACCCTTGGGTGATCAGGACCCACAAGAATTCGTTTGACTCCCCCTGGGTTGGCCGCACTCCAGGTCAAGCAGAGAATGATGACCAACAAGGCAACCATCCGCATCATGGGCCTTGCTTTGGGACGATATTGAAGATCTTCACCGTCCTCGATCCACGAATCGAAACGCTCTTGACCCTTCAGTTCAACTTCAACATTTCTATCTTTCTTGAAGCTAGGTAAATCGTCCGAATACTTCCGACCCATCACATCACGCGTTCGAAATTACAGTTCAACAGATTGCAATTCCGCCCACATCGACTGACCTCCCACCGCCGGCGTAAGGTTGTCGCCCCATCCCAAATCAACGGCAACGGTGTTGAATCAAAGATCGTCGCAACGGGTTCAAGGAAGTAGCACATTCGAATATTTCCATGCGGATCGATCGAAAGATCAGAGTGACCCGCACGACATTGATGCCCATTGTCCACAGATGGGTGCCGAAAGTGATTCTTAAAAGCCTGAAGTTGAGCCACCGCGTTGCACACTGCCCCACCCCGCATGCGCTCTGCGCTCAACACATCCACCGCATGATCAATCGCAGCTATGGANGCTGCTGTACGAGGCCATAAGGGTGAACTCTTGTACCAGTCTGGGTCATAGGTGTTGTCACCGAAATTTTGGTANAGCGGTTGGACCACCAACTGCAGTCCGCGGTCCCGTACGAAATCCAGCAACAACGGAAACTCTTCTGCGTTTTCTGCATGTAAAATGGCCGCGATGACCACACGTGGATTTGGCAATGCGTCAAACCGATCAATGGCCTCCATCGCCTTGGCATAGCTACCTTCGCGACCACGACTGTGATCCACGGTCTTCTCAAGAATGCCATCCATACTCACATAAGCAATGCTCGCGCCTGCCTCGGAAATACCTCGGGCCCGTTCATCGGTAACCAACCAACCATTCGTATTGAAACTGACTTCAAAACCATTGCGGACAGCGCGTGACATCAATGACTCAAGATCTTTGCGCAAGAGCGGCTCTCCTCCAACAAAGTTCATCCCACCGGGTGCGCACCAGTCTCCCAGTCGCTCAATGAGATCCGCCCAAACATCACCGTCCAAGTCCGGGGTCTTGTTCTTCCAAATGTCACAATGTAAACAGGGAAGAAAGCACCGATCAGTGACCGCCAAGTGAACCTGGTTTGGCCGACTCGACGCCCTGCGCAAATGAACACGGTCTAGCGCTCTGTCTAAAACCCCTCTCATTTGGCAGCTTCCCAGGACTTCACTTCTTCAGNCGTGATGCCCGTATAGTTGAGGCTTTTCGGGATAAAACAAGAGGAACACACTTTCATGTCACTGTAGTCACCAGCCGACACCATTTTCCGCCTTCGACGCATGCTCTCATTCCACCACAATTCAGAGAATGGCGTATCTTGAAGTCTCCCGACCTCATTGTGAAGTTCGCTGTCTCGTGTACATGTCGTGACCTTCCCATCCCATGAAATAACCGGACTCTTCCAGAATCCAGCACAAACTGAATGGTTGGCGGTTCCTACCTGTTGACCCGCATCCGCCTGTTCTGGAAGAACAAGTCCTTGGGCATTCATTGCATCTCTAAAAACCTTGTTCTCTGCAGCCTGTAATGAAGCCGTCGGACAGTCCAGCTGGCGAAAGAAGATGATTGCGTCTTCTCCGTTGGGCACATGGCCTGCAACCGTCCGAAAAGGAAGCCCCACCTTTTCACAAGCTTTCTCCCATTGATCGCGGAATGCNCCGACCTGCTCTACGTTGTTCGAACCCACAATGAACTGAAATACAGGACGTGGCCACGGTGCGTTCAGCCGTGCTTTCTCGGCTAGAAAATGCTCAATATTCTGCACCACTTGATCGTAACGATCCTTGCCTTTGACCTTCAGGTACAAATCCCGGTCGGTTGCATCCAAGGAAAAGTGAATGACCTGCGGTACATCCGACTCATTGAGTAAACACGCCACCTTTCGATCACTCAAATGTGTCGCATTGCTATGAACTTCAATTTTGCCAAAGGTACCGCTTCGAGCCGCCGCACGAACCGCGCTTTGCCATATCCGAGAGAACTCGGGGTGAATCAACGGTTCTCCCAACCAAAACAGAATCAAAGTGTCGAAAGCGATNCCCTGAGACGAGAGATCCTCAAACAGCGCATCCGCCACATCAACATCGAAATACCCGGTTCGATCGAAGTGTGAGTGCGAAGTGTCCGCAACCGCACAATGCACGCACGCCAAAGAACAGCGGTTCGCCAATTCAATGACCAGATAGCTGCCAGGTAAACGGGGAGGATTCTTCACACCTTTACCGTAGCATTGAAGCCGGTCTTCTCGCCGGGTGCTACTGTGAATACATGCCGGATCCCCANACAGTCGCGGCTCGTTTACGGGCNTGGAACACGNAAGGCCCCCAAGGCCCCATGACACTTGAGTTGTACCCAACACTCGCCTGCAACCTNAATTGTAGCTTCTGCGACACCACGGACCGGCATCGTCCACCCGTGAATGAGCTGAGTCCGGAGCGTTTGCTCAGCATTGTTGATGAAGCCGCTGAACTGGGTGTTCAACGCTTGTTTCTGTTGGGCGGCGGAGAGCCTTTGTTGCGCAAAGATGCCACACCACAGATCATGGTCCGCGCCAAAGAACATGGAATGGAAGGGATTTTGACCACCAATGGCACCCTCCTCAACGCGAAACTTGCCGATACTCTATTGGACATCGGCTGGGATGAAATTCACTTTTCTATCGATGGCCCTACTGCTGAAATCCATGACCCGCTCCGAGGTCAGCCTGGCGCGTTTCGGCGGTCGATCCGAAACGCATGCCGACTTTCAGTGCGTCGACGCCAACTGGGACTCGATACTCCAAGAGTCGCGATTCATTTTGTTCTCACCAATAAGAATTTTGAGACCTTGTCTGACATGGTCCGCCTTGGTCACTCTATTGGTGCTTTCAGGATCGATTTCGATGCGCTGATCGCCTATACGCCAGAACAACAAGCGCTCGCCCTCAGCGATGCACAACGGAAACAAGTCCCAAAGATTGCACGGAAGGCCATCAAGCTTGCAAACAAACTGGGTATCGTCACAACCTTAGAAAACTTCCTAGAACCGGATCGATTGAATCGAGGAAACACCCATATCGACACCCCGGACAAGCCTGGATTTCAAGGCGCCCCGTGTCTCAAAGCATGGCACTATTTGGTGGTGGCAGCCGATGGGCGTACCAGCCCATGCTGCGTACTGGCCGGAGAAGGTGGCTCTGCTGCCAAAACTTCTCTACAAAAAATATGGAGCGACGATCCCTTTCTTCAAACCGTCCGGCAGGGCATGCTAAGAAAACAGCCCTTACCCCGATGTCAGGAGTGTTCGTGGAACATCCTGCAGCATGAAGCCGAAATCCGGCGACACATTTAGAAGTATGTCGATCAACATCAATCTCGAACTCACCGATCATTGCAACATCAAATGTACGATGTGCAGTCAATCCATGCGAGATGATGCACACGGAATGCCCAAAAAGTTCATGAACTGGGATACGTGGAAAGACTCTCTTCACGGCTTGTCTGACATCGAAGAAGACGTACACTTATGTCCACACTGGTTGGGCGAACCCACCATCCATCCGGAGTTCGACAAGTTCGTCGAATACGCCTTTGCCATCAATCAAGGCAATCGATTGTTTCGCGAATTCAAACTCCATACCAATGGTGTTGTGTTTTCTGCCGCAAGATCAAAGTTGCTACTGCGACTCGCAAATTCACCGGGCCAACTTGAAGACACATTCCGGTTCCTGCATTTTTCAGTCGATGCACACTCTCCCCCAGTCTACAAACTGATCAAGGGCGCGGACCGGGGTGAACAAGTCTACAAAAACATCGAGCGTTTCTTGAAGATTCGAGATGAGTTGCAACTGACGTGGCCCAAAGTCACTTTGGCGTACGTCGTACAACCCGGTAACGATCACGAAGCCCGAGATTTCCTCGAACATTGGCAAATGCGCTTGCGCGCTCCCGCTGTGACATACGATTGGCCAAGTGAACTGAGAGATACAATCTACTTCCGTCCACTCAATTGTGGAGACCAAGACCAAGCCGACAAGCTGCATGCTGACACTTGCCGAGCCATTGGAATGGATGTCCCTGACACGGGCCGCTTGCGCGCAGCAGAAAGCTTCTAAGCCCTGCAAGGCATGACTGTGAGCGGACGCCTACCCGTTCATCAAGAGGATTGAAGAAGAAAAGACACACCCGGAAAGAACCGGGCAATAATTTCTGGGCCATGCAGCACGTAGAGAATCGCGCCAAATGCCAAAAATGGCCCAAACGGCATCGCTACACGCAACCCTTTATTCCCAAACAAAGCCATGGGTAACCCCACCAACGCACCCGCCAAAGAAGACACGATCAACACAAACGGTATGGCGGGTACAGTTCCCAAAAAGGCACCGATCATCATCAGCAACTTCACGTCACCCATGCCCATGCCTTCCTCTCGCCGAAACAACCAGTACGCACCCATGATGAGCGCGAGGCTCCCCCCGCCCAACACCGACCCCACGGCAGCGTCTCGCCATCCAGAAGCAATCACGCCATAGTCAACGCCAAAGCTGGACACGCCCCACATTCCAAGAATGCCGATTGGGGCAGCGTAAATACTGAACTCGTTGGGAATGATGAAGTGTCGAATATCGATGAACGTTTGGCCAATGAGCATCGCAACCATTGTGCAAATCAGGCCATACGCCAACAGATTCCCCTGAGTCAATGCTTCAGGGCCTGGAATAAAACGGTGGAAAAGAACCCAAAACATCAGACCCGTCATCAATTCTATGATTGGATACAGCACCGAAATTGAAGTGCCACAGTCTCTACAACGCCCGCGCAAGATGACCCAACTCAGCAATGGAATGTTGTCCCAAGGACGAATGCCGGCACCGCACGCTGGACAATGACTGGGCGGCGATACGACCGATCGGTCCTCCGGCATCCGGGCAATGCATACGTTGAGAAAACTACCGACACATAAACCAACAAGGAGTGCAAAAATCTCAGCAATGGCGTGTAACTGCATCATTGCAATGCCTCGTCAAGCGTTTCAACCATGTATTCAAGTTGCTGATCGGTAATGCCACCATGGCAGGGCAAAGCCAAAGCCTGCGCACAGAACAACGCTGCGTTCGGGGTTGCCTCCGGTGTCCGGCAACGAGCGGCTATGGCGGGATGGGCATGCACAGGTAGAGAGTAGTACACCTGCGTCGCAATGCCAGCCATGCGCAATGTCTCCATCAAGGAATCTCGGTCGGCCGTTTGCAGTGCATAAACGGACACGGGGCTTGTCGGATCACGCCGAAGGGCACGATTGCCAACCACCGTATCCAATGCCGCTGCAACCTCTTGTCGACGTGCAAGCTCCGCATTCATTGTATCCATTTGGACACGAATAGCGGCCGCCTGAATCGCATTCAATCGCGCGTTCGTGCCTCGAGGCTCCACCGATATGCCCGCCTGATCCATCCCGTGATTTCGTAAAGCACACAGACGTTCAGAAAGCACCAAATCGTCCGTCATGATCATGCCGCCTTCCCCTACCCCACCCAATACTTTCGTTGGATAAAAGCTCAATGCGGTCATCACACCACAGGAGGGGCCACCCGGACTCACGGCCTGACATGCATCATCGATCACCGGCACATCTAATCCCATCTCGGGGCAGGCAGTCCCGAACAGATGAACAGGGATCACTGCACGCGTACGATGGGTCACCGCTGAACTTGCTGCAGCAGAATCCATCCAGGGGCCATTAGAGCCAACATCCACAACCACCGGCGTTGCACCCACGCGAACCACAGCGCCTGCGGTAGCAACAAAGCTCACCGCGGGCACAATCACTTCATCCCCTACACCTATCCCCAAGGCGGTGAGCGCCAACTCCAAGGCCGCTGTCCCGCTGGACACCGCAACACCAAAATCTCTGCCCATCCAGGCCGCTATCGAGGTCTCAAGACGTTCCACCTCCTCGCCACCGATGAATTGACCCGACGCCAAGACCTGGAAAATCGCTTCCCGAACCGTTTGAAGTTCTGCTCGTCGGGATAAATCGACCCAAGGAACCGATATGCTCACTTGAGATCGCGTCGTTCAAAAACAAACATGGCAAGGCCAAGTACCGCCACAGTGTACGTCAGTCCGTATCCAACAGCCCCAGTCACTTGGTCCCAAGGGATGGGCAATTCGTGGACAGCATGATCCCGAATATTGAAGACTTCAAAGTTTGGTAGCGCCCAATACAAGCCTTTGGCCACTGCCTGTGCAGACGCACTGTCCAGCTTGGAGCCATACAACCAAATGTCATCGGCCAAGTGTCCAATCACAAAAATGGCCAAGGTAAAGCCCGCGGCTGTAGTGGGGGCAGAATAGGTCGAGAACAAGGTTGCCCAACTTGTAAGCAACATCAGTTCAACAATCAGCATTAGGGCAGAAACGTAGACCACAGTAGGAGGGAAGCTCTGCTGAAATGTAAGGAGCAATGTGTAGACCACAAACATGACCAACACCTGGACCGTCAAGGTCATCATCATCCCCAAATACTTTCCGAGAACGAACATCCACCGCCCGATGGGCTTGGACAAAATGGTGTAGACGGTCTTTCGCTCAACCTCCTTCCATACCAAACTGATTCCCAAAAACATCGCAATAATGGAACCAAAAGCCGCGATTGCACCCTGCGCCACACTTCGTACAACCTTGTCTCGGTCACCAACGGTGACTTCTTGCAATGCCAAGCTCAACGCAATGACAGCAATCGCAAAAAATAGGATGGAGTACAGCACTCGATCACGAACCGCTTCCCGGTACGTGTTGTATGCCAAGGCCCAAATTCGCCGCATTACAACACACCCAATTTGGATTCATCCACGGTTTTGGTCATTTCACCCACCAACACCGCTTCCAAACTCTCGCGATCACGAACCACCTCACTGATGGATCCAGATTCACGCAGCTCGCCACCCACCAAAATCGCAACCCGATCACAAATTGCTTCTACATCTGACAAGATGTGGCTTGAAAAGAAGACGGTTTTACCGTTGTCTCGTTGTTCAAGGATCAAGTCACGGACCAGGGCACGACCAACGGGATCGAGACCACTCATGGGTTCATCTAAAACAATCAAATCCGGGTCGTGCAGCAACGATTGACACAAACCCACCCGCTGCAACATTCCCTTTGAATACTTACTCAAGGTCACATCTGCGAAGCGCGTCAACTGAACTCGCTCCAACAGCATTTCAATTCGCTCTGTACGAACCGCTGGATCCATCTCAAAGAGTTGCCCATAAAAGTGCAGCACTTCCCGCGCTGAGAGATGAACATAAAAGTAGGGTCGCTCTGGAAGGTATCCAACACGCCGACGGGCGTTCACATTGTCTACGGACTCACCAAACAAGTAGGCCGACCCCGAAGTCTGGCGATGCAGACCCATCAGAATCTTAATTGCCGTCGTCTTTCCCGCCCCATTGGGTCCCACAAAGCCAAAGGCTTCACCTGGCTTCACCTCAAGGTTGAGGCCTTTTAGCGCTTCCACCCGGCGCATAAAGAAGCCGACTCTGTAAACCTTACCGAGATTTTCTGTTCTTAGAGCTACCGTCATATCCGAAACTCATCATGATCAACGCTATCGCAGATTCAATGGTGACTTGTTCAGCTAACGAGTCTTTCGAACCCGTTCGACCCAAGCTTTAACTTTATCTTCCGGGTAACCACCTGCTGACTGCCAATTACAACGCGTACACAGGGGTCCGGAGTCTTCAAAACGACCTTCCACTTGGGCCATTCTCCATCGATTCATCGTTTTACCGAACCAAATCTGGGCCAGTGTCTTCTCTCGCAAGTTGCCCACTTTATTTTCCAGATGCTCATCCAAACAACAGGTGGTCACATCTCCATTGACCTGCACCATTGGGGTATTCCAAAGGCCAGCGCACGCAGGACGTTTCTTGCTCACTGGTCTCCCTCCTTGCCCATTCGAATCCACTCCCCATCGACACGCCTTTCATGGGGTAAAAAGCGCGCCTTGTAGTTTAATCTGTCACACTCTCCAACGTACAACCCCATGTAATGAAATCGACCGCGCCGGGTGCGACACCAAGCCATCTCCACCAAAGCCGAGAATGTACCCAAGGAGCGGCCACTCAAGTCGGGATCAAAGTAGTGGTAGACACTTGAAGTATCGCGAGCGCCAACATCCACAATACTGACTCCGACCAATTTTTCATTCAAACTGAAACACAGTTCCATGGTCTGCACGCATGTGTTGATGAACCAGCCTTCATACCCTTGCTGGGTCATCTCCTTCCCATCTCTCGACAAACCTCGTTCTCGCTTGTGACGGTTGTACAAATCCAACCGCTCTTGAGAAAACTTTGCTGGCCCCACAGTCACTTTGATGTCTTGGTTTTTGCGCCACACACGCCGCTGAGACTTCTTGGGTCTGAACTCATCAACAGGAATGCGTAGAGCCTCACAGGCCGTGCAACTTGGACAAGAGGTCCGATACAACATTCGACCCACCCGGCGGTCGCCGTCTGCAAGGGCTGCGTCCAACTCTTCACCACTTAGATGACGCATCTGCCACCGAAGCGGCATCCGAGCAGTCTCTCCGTCTATATACGGACAACTTTCAGTGGCATCGTGTACCAAACGTTCGCGCAATTCCATCTACGAAGTATGCTCAATTGCAGAGCGTTCGACGAGGAATCATGACAATTCACTACAAAATCTCTGATGGCATCGGTCAAATCACACTTGATCGGCCAGACAAAGCCCACGCATATGATTCTGATCACATCGAACAAATTGCCGCCGCATTTTCCGAACTATCGCTCAATTGTTCAGTGATCGTCATTCACTCCACAGGCGACCGCGTCTTCTGTGCAGGCGCAGATCTGGATCAAATGAAATCCGCCACTCCGGAAGATGCGGCGAATCTTCGAAGCCAAGCAGTATTCACAGAAATCGCTCGTTCCAATGCCATCACCATCGCCGCAATTCAGGGAGCAGCAGTCGCCGGGGGTTTTGAGTTGGCATTGTCATGCGACATACGAGTCGCGGGGCGAAAGGCCTTCTTTAGGCTCCCAGAAACGTCTTTGGGAATCATCCCTGCAGCGGGGGGTACAACGCGCTTGACCTCCCTACTTGGTGCATCCATTGCGAAGCAAGTGATTCTGGCAGGTCAAGATATCGATGCAGTGTCTGCAACCCGCTGGGGTCTCACCATAGACGGTGGAGGTTCACCCTTCGATGTGGCCATGCGCCTCGCTGAAGACATCAGGGATCGCGACCCTGTGGCACAACGGGAAGCAAAAAAGCTGATCAACACCGTGGCAGAAGATGCTCACCTGTCAGCGGAACGTTCCGTTCAAAGTGAACTCTATGCGCGGAAAAACCCCAAGCCCGCATGACTTAGAAATTCAGTCCACCGCCTCGTCATCCCCATGCCGCTTGAGCCGCTCCGGGCGAGAGTTGAGAACCATCCGGACCGAACCAGTTTCGGCCAGGTCGACAGTCACATCATCCTCCAAAACCGTTCCCCCAGTGTCCCGAACAATCCGTACCAAGGGTTTATCGAAAGTTTCTTTGCTCCGGCATGTACCAATGCTCACAGCGATACACCCATCCGCCAACAACATCATGGTCCCCGGCGGGTACTTACCCATCCTGTTCACGAAGATTGCAAAGATATCTGGATCGTAGCGAGTGCCACTGTGTGGCACCATACGGGCGATGGCATCTCCAGATGTCAACGCTCCACCCCTGGCACGAATCAGGTTGTCGAAGTCTTCCGCAATGCGAATGATCCGACCAAACAATGATGGTGTTCCCTTTGGGCCATCAAAGTCATCGTGATGCTCCATGGTGGCAAGAATTCGAAGAACCTTGGCCGGATGAAAGCCGCGTTGTCTCAACAGCAGTCGTACGCCAGCAGCGGCGTGACGTTCATACGGGGGTGCATACCCAGCAACCGCCTCTTTTCCGTCTTTGGCCGCTACTGCGCCCTCGCGGGCGGCGTAGCCCATGTCATGAAACAGCGCGGCAACACCAAGGTCTTGAAGGGCTTCATCAGACAGGCCCAACCCTGTACCCATCAATAGGCACAAACGTGAGACTCGAACCACGTGAGAGCCAAATTCGTTTTCTACACCCGGTTCATCCCACAATCCTTCTGCGCCAACGCCCCCTTCGATAATTTCGGTGACCATTCGGCGAAGAGGCAACGGATTGGGCATCCGATTGGCACCCAAATTGTTCAGTCCATCCTCAACCAAATCGGCACCACGGTCCACAACTCCGGCAACTTCCACCTCCGTTTGGCTTTTTTCTTCACCACTGACGGTTTCTTGTTGTGCCTCACCCGTCACACGAAACCGGTAAATACCAAACAACTCAATACCATCAACACCCTGGTCCTTAAGGGCATTCACCACAACCGTTCGGGGTGTACTTTCATCCGGATCGTTGGCCAAAATTCGGACCAACTTCTTCACATCGTCGGTGAGCAGCGGCTTATGCAAAGTCAAGCCACCGATTCTGTGGCGATACAGTTCGACCCCCATCATCCGACCACTCTCTGCACGTTCATCGAAACGGATTCGAATGTCGTTGATGTACACCTGCTCTTCGACACACACCAAGTTGATCGCACCCAACAATTCATACATGCGAGCAGAGAGCTCCACCAACTCCGAGATTGGGCGTTGGAATGCATCGTTGTCCAAGTCGTGGAGATGAATCATCCGAAGCAGGCCATAAAATGTCCGAACGAATCGTTCTCCATCTTCCCGTACCACCGTGGAGAGCGCACGGTCCTCGCCTGCACGAACTCTATCGAGCGTCTTTCCCAACCTCTCTTGGGACTCCGCCAACTCCGAATCTTCGACAGAAGCACTGCCGACTTCGATGGGTTCGGTTTCTGGATCATCGATCACGATTCACCCACTCCTTCCGACGTCGTACAAGAGTCATCATGCACAACTTGTACATTTCCTCGCCACATCGCTCTGATAACCACCGCAGCAATTCATCAACATCATCACCCGGCAGCAGGCCTAAACCCGTCACAGCCGTACGGTGGAGGGCATGAGTGCCTGGCATTTCTACAAAGCGCTTGAACAATCCGGGCGGCCGAATCCAAGCCATCAGGGTGGACTTCGCCTCGTCCGGATTCACAGCGGCAAGAACCCGACCCGACACTTCACACTCTCGTTCGGTGATTCCCCGTGTCGATCTCGATTCTACAAAGGTTTTTACCGTATCAAAAACCGCCGCCGATCCATACAGCTCAAAATGCTCCAATACCCGACTACGAACTTCTGAAAAGTTGGACTCCATCATGGTAATCAAAGTCTTTTCAACCAGTTCCTCATCGTCGGCTCGACCCAAAACCCACAAGACTTCCAACTGTACTTCTGATGACTGATGCCCAGCCAATGTCACCGCTTCCACGAGTGTTTGTTCAGGCAAAGCACGGCTCATGGCACGAAGAATGTCGCACAAGACACTGGGGGATTCACTGTGCATGCGGTCAAACACAAATCGCGGATCCCAGGTTTCTTTCGCAAAATGTTCGATCAACATGCGAATCAACCGGCGTGAGGCGGACCCCCGTTCCTCCACCAACATATCCATCATCTGACCCAAAGGATCACCGGGAATCATCTTCAGCAAAGACAATAAGTCTGGAGGGATGGTTTCCGAACCCTTACCCACCGATTTTACGATTCGTCGCAGCGCTCGGTTATCCGCGAACCGCTCCAACTCCAGACTCATTTTTTCTTCATCGATAAAATGATTCTGTTCAACCAATGACGCAAGGCTCGTCAGGTATTGTAGTTGACCTTCTGAGAGCAGGAAATCTCGGATTTCATTCAACACTGGGGCCACGTGTTCCAAAGACATGGGATCTGTGGGGTCTGCCACCACCAAGAAAAGTCGCTTCATCAATCGGATGGAAATTTCCGGAATATTTGTCGATGTTGATTCAGCAATCAACGCATCGATTCGATCCGGAGCCACTTCGGTCCAAATGACCGTCCCCACTTCATCAAACCGGGGGAGGGGCAAATCCCAATCAGCTGGAGCCTCGACTTGAACCGTTCCTGTTCTTCGCACCTTCTTCCGTTTGCTTTTTGGAAGATCACTTGCGAAGCCCCCCTGAGGAAGTTCCTCATCGGGTGCAAACCCCTCGATGGCGACAATGCCAATGCTTTTAAAGCCGGCCTTCCACAACAGGGTCACAATATCGTCTTCAGATTGACGAATGCCTGTGTACCTGATCGACAAAATCTCAAGAAGTCGAAGCAGTTCTTCCCATTTTACTTCGGGTTCAATCTTGATGCTGCGAACACCATCTCGAAACAATCGGAAGGCGAGTGAACGTTCACGTTCGCGCTCCAGATAAACAACCTCGCCTTCTCGGGTCATTTCAAAAGGTCGGATGTCGAGCTTCATGGTGCCGTACGTCTTTAGCGCAGCCAGCATGTTCTCTCGGTAGTCCTGCAAAAAGTCCCGAATCGCTTGGTTTCGTGGCTCGTACAACAAAAAACTTCGGGCTGCCCGAGAGAGTGAGCGTAGGGCATTGTTCGTAGCAACCCCACTGGCGGTTCCACCAACCGCTACTTCTTGCCGAATCTCTTCGGGAATTTCGTCTTCAACCTCCGATTGCTCTGCTTCAGGTGCAGACTCAACCGACCCAGGTGGAGATCCTTCAACAGGAATTTCGTCCACAAGCCCGTCCTCTTGAACGGGTTCCGTCTGCGAAGTATCTGGAGAAGAAGGGTCAGACATAGCCAAAAACCACGAAATGCGTGTGAGTCAGAATAGCGCATATCAGTCATTTACTGGCAAACTGGAGTTCGTATGAATTCAGCCCTTCCCAGAATCCTGTCGGTAGGCACATCAAACCCGCCCAATCGATACAGCCAACAAGACATTCTTGATCTCTTCCGTGTGGCGAACCCTGCCGTGCGGAGCATGTTCGGAGCATCCCACATCAAAGGTCGCCATTTGGTGCTTCCAGAACCGGACGAAAACGGCGTTCCAAGCGAAGATCAGGAAGAACTACTCATCAAACATCGCACGTGGTCTTTGCGGCTCGCCCGCGAGGCTATCGGCAAGGCGCTGGACCCCCACAAACTGAAGCCAGAAGACATTGACTACCTGTGCTGCATCACATCTACGGGCTTGATGCTCCCTGGTCTTACGGCCATGTTCATCAAACATCTCGGCTTTAGAGTGGACTGCCAGCGTACCGACATCGTTGGGATGGGATGCAATGCGGGATTGAATGGACTCAACCCCGTCTCTGGCTGGTGTACTGCGAACCCTGGCCAAAACGCTTTAATGATTTGTTGCGAGGTCAATTCCGCTCTGTATATCTACGATGACACCATCGGAACCGGCGTAGTCAACAGCTTGTTTGGAGATGGATGTGCTGCGGTGTTGGTTCGATCCGAAGTTCAAGATGACACGCTAGCGCCGTCGATTCTGGGTTTCAATAGCCACATCATCCCAGATGCCTGGGGCGCCATGCGGTACAACTGGTCGACGGACCACGGCAAATTCTCTTTCTACCTCGATCGAGACGTCCCCTATGTTCTTGGACTCCACACGGAAACACCCGTCGATGGGCTGCTGACCAAACATGGGCTGAAGCGAAGAGACATCGACCACTGGATCATCCACTCGGGTGGAAAAAAAGTGATCGATGCCATCAAATACAACATCGGCATTACCGAGCATGATGTTCGTCATACAGTGGGCGTACTTCGCCATTTTGGAAATCTCGGTTCGGGAAGTTTTCTTTTCAGCTACAAACGGTTGATAGAAGAAGGCTTAGTGAAGCGAGGCGATAGAGGAGTGATGATGACCATGGGACCTGGTTCAACAATTGAAACAGCACTTTTGAGTTGGTAGGAACAGCATGTACGAGACCATTCGATTCGAAGAACAGGAAAACATTGCTCGCATCACACTGATCCGTGATCGCATCAATATGCTCATGGTCCGGGAGCTGACGCAGGTCTGCGATCACCTAGAAGATGCCAGCGAATGCAAGGTCGTGGTCATCGAAGGACACAACGGACATTTCTCTCATGGAATCGATTTTGAAGAATTTCGACCCGATCAGCCCATGGATATTCATGGCTTCAACAAGTGGGAAAAAATCTGTGTTCGGATCGAACGACTCCCCAAGGCGATTGTGGCGCTGATCGATGGCACCTGTGCGGGTGGCGGCGCCCAACTCATGTTGGTTGCAGATGCAGTAATCGCAACAAATGCAGCGCGGATTCACTTCAACGAAGTTCACCTTGGGTTCCTTCCTGGAATGGCCACATTCCGTCTCGGAAAAATGGTCGGTCTTGGCCGGGCAAAGCGTCTCATCATGCAGTGTCCAGTACTGACGGCAACCGAAGCGAACGAACTTGGAATCGTGGGCCAGGTATCCGACGATCTGAATGCCGCCCTGGATGAAACCATCAAAGCCTTCGGCCCAATCCATACCGATGCGGTCACGCTTGCTCGCAGACTGCTGAATGAAAGCTTCTCCACCGATTTCGAGAATGCAATCGGTAACTTTCTTGCAGCCCAACATCGGGCGATTCATCAAACGGCATTCCTCGATACGATCAAAAGCCACAAAGACGAATGAGTCTCCGACCTTTCACAGCAGATCCTAAAGTCATGAGCCGGATTCGCGCCATGCAAGCCACGGACGTCGAAGCCGTTGCGAGACTGCACCTCGCTGCCATGGGCAACTCCACGTGGGCGCAACTGGGAGAACGATTCCTGCAGTGTCTGTACACCGTGCTGATAGACGACGAGAGATTCATCGGCTTTGTGTACCAAGAAGACATGAATATCCGTGGCTTCATCGCAGGAAGTCAGAACACAGAAGCCATGATGAACGCCTGCTTTAAGCGTGCATGGCCCGTCCTTGGACTCGCAGCATTCCCCAAAGCCCTGCAACCCAAAGTATTGAGCAAGCTTATCGGTACGCGCCGCTACAACGACGCCAGTGGTGCCGACCAATACCCCGAAAGCCTATTCTGTAGCTTTGAACCCAACCTTCGTGGAAAGCGAGTGAGTGGACACATCAACAAAGTCTTGTTTGACGACCTGTATGCACGGGGACACAAACACGTCAAAGTGACCACAGAAGTGGATAACGAAGCGGCAAACCGACAACTCACAAGCTGGGGTTTTGAAGATAGTGAACGGTTCACCTTTTATGGAAAACAGATGGTGAAGTATGTCCTCGACCTAGAGGCTTGCGAGCGCGTGGAACCCATCAGCCGACACCCGGCCGTTTAGCCGTTCCGACCGCGAGCCCAAGTCAACAGCATCGCGACCGAAAGAAACAAAAGGATGAATCCACACAAGGATGCACCAAGAGCCTCTAATGACAGGCCAACATCATCCGCTTTCGCAGAGCCTTTGAGTCCAAGTTCATATAGAAAACCACGCACTCGCTGCCGTTGCCATTGACCGTACTTGAAGTAGGCCAATTCTTCGCCACACTTGATCACCGCATCAAATGAATAGCGCTGTACCGTAAACCAGCTGCAGAACTGAGCCATTTCACCCATCGACCGAACACTGACCATGATGCTGGAAAACGTGATCTGGGGAATCAGCAATAGGGGCAACGTTCCCACGGCTGCTTCCGAGCTGGTCCACGAGGCACTGACCAGAAGCCCCAACGACATTCCCACCAAACCTGTGAGCGTGGTGACCAGTCCGAGCAACGCAAAGTCGAACCCATAGTCGACCATGTTCAACACATAAAACAACAGCCCAGTAAAGACGAGGCACTGCACCGTGACCAACATCCCCAACACAGCAACCTTACTCAAAAGGTAGGGCAATACCCCCAGCCCCACCCTACGCTCCCGACGCCAGATGACCCGGTCCGTGATTAGCTCTCTCACAGAAGCTGACATTCCAAACCAAAGACAAGAAAGAGCCAGCATGAACATCAAGGCAGTGGTGGGTTCTGGAAACACCAACCACATGACCAAAGCGAGCAAAGGAGGCTGTGCCGTGAGTACAATCACGCCTGTTTTATCCCGAAACTTCACCTTGCTGTAGCGGGAAAGCTGTCCCCACACCTGGGTCCAAAAGGATGGCTGCGAGGGAACTGTTTCCGGAGCGTCCTTTGAAGTTACACCCTCCAAACTGACCAGATGTTCCCGAGTATCCACATATTTCCGAGCAGATTCGGAACGCTTATAGTTGTCCGCCCACTGCTCGGGAGTGTGATCGCCAAACCGATTGAACACCGCATCCGGCGTGAGGACATCGAACCAACGACAGGCATCTACTGGCGGACCGAAAAATGCCAATCGACCGCCTGGAGCCAACACCAACATGTGGTCAACTTGCGCGATAATTTCGGGCGTTAGGTCATGGGTGACCAAAAACACAATGCGCCCGCGGTCCGCCAACTGACGGACCCGTCTCGCAATATCTTGAGAAGCGCGAGGGTCCAGCCCACTGGTGGGTTCGTCCAAGAAAAGCACTCGTGTTGAGCGACTCATCAATTCTTGGCCCAGATTGACCCGTTTGCGCTGACCTCCTGAGATACCTCTTCGTAGAACATCACCAATTCGACTGTGCCGGATGTGTTCCAGTTCCAGTTCATCGAGTACCCGATCAACTTGGTCCCAAATCTGTTGTTTGGACACATCCGAACCAAACCGGAGTTGACCGGAATAAAAGAGACTTTCTTCAACGGTCAATTCTGCATGAACCAAATCATCTTGTGGCACGATCCCAACCAATGATCGATCCAACATCAGTTGTGTATGAAAAGACTGGCCATCAAGAAGAACCTCTCCCTCATCGGCTGGAGCCACGCCATTGATCGCATTCAGCAGTGTGGTCTTACCGCAACCTGAAGGTCCGACAACGGCGATCACTTCACCCGAAAACACTGTGAAACTCACATCGTCAATCAACGGTGTGTCTCCGATGTGTCGACGAAGCCCTCGCACACTCAATGAGGTGAACTGACGCTCTCCTGTGGCGATCAGTTCTTCACCAGAACGACGAAGAAGGTATGGACCAATCTGGATGCTGTCCCCATCGACAAGGGGAGCGGATGCCACAGAGCGACCATTGATGACGGTGGGTCTACCACTACCCAAATCCGACACTCGCCAGCCTTCCCCCACAAAGGTCAATTCTGCATGCCGTTGAGCCACTTGAGGGTCGGCCAGCAAAATGTCCGTTCCTATCGAACGTCCAATCACCAACCGCTCACCAACCAAGGGAAACCGAAGTTCCCCATCGGCCATGCGCTGATCATGCTTTTGAAGCAATGCAGTCACCAATATGGCATCCACATCGAGTTCCTGTGCCGCTTCTTCCAAACGATGGACTTCTCGCAGATTTAGCACCGTATCCGCAGTGGCAACCGCGAATAGAGTGTCCAACATATGAAGCGAGGCGCGTGGACCATATCGATTGGCAAAACCACGTAGATCCATGGATGCATCACGGGCTTTCAATGCAGCGGCAGCTTCCGGCCCAAATCGATTGGAAAAGGCCCACATTTCTTCATCGCGAAGCCCATCTCGAAACTCAGGCAGCAACGCAAGCTCAAGCAGGTCCGCGCCAAGACCCTCACCCCATTCATGAACGGAACATATGGCTTGAACCAAGATTTCTCGGCTCGCGTGGGGTGGATTGACCAACCCCAAGCTACGAACCACCAATCGAGTAAAATTGGCCGCATAGGACACGCTGTTCGCATCCACACCGTCCGCGCCAACCTCCTTAAGGAAGCGCGCTTCTAGGCCAGCCGACATCTACTCTTCCTACTTGTACGTCACCGCCATGGCGACACCAGCCTTGGTTTGACCCTTCGCCAGCGACCCGGCGTAGACCGCGATGTAGTACGTGTCGGTGCTGGCCGGTTTGAAATTAATCAACGGCTCGCGATCATCCGACTCATCCCTCATCAGTTCAGTGCCGTTGGCATCGTGCAATACGATATCGACGTCGTTTGCATTTGCATCACCGCAAACCTGCAACCGATACTCGTTACCGGCATACATCGTCACCAAGTAAATTCGGTGATCACCCTCGGCCAAACTCGCCGATGTGGCAGTACGAACCGCCCAGCCATCGTTGTAGCCTGCCCAAATCTTCGTTCGAAGACAGGTGTCAGCTTCTTCTTCATCCGCTGTGGCTACGCCAGAAACGGTCAGTAATAGAGCAAGTGGTAGGAATCGCATGGTTACCTCCTACAGCATCGTCAATACAGCACCAGTGGCACTGTAAATGTTGTTGACGTCTTCTTCTTCAATGGTTTCCTTGGATGTGATCTCCTTGAGCATAGTCAATGTCTCTTCGAGCTTTTTCACAACCTGATCGGGTGCCTTATCGGAACCTTCACGTTGCACATACTTAAGGAAATAGTCCACGACTGCTGGCTGCTTCAACAGCTTGCCAGCCTCTTCGTACTTGGCTTCTTTTTTGATGGCACCCGACACCAAATGGGCGCCTTCCAGCCATGAGCCAGCCTGAATCAAGGGCACAACCCACTCACCGGCTTCGTACTTGAGTTCTGGCACAAGCACACCGGACAGTTCGTCAAACTCTTTCAACAAATCAGCCCGGCTACCCGAGCCACCTTGAATCTGCCCGCGCAAGTCTTCGATGGTATTCGCTACATCGTCTCCTGCACCCAGAAGAGCAAAACCCTCTTTGAGGCGATTAAGACGAGCCAACTGTTCTTCAGTGGTCGCATCCTGAACCGTCAACACCAAGTCGGCGAGAACAACACCAGTGCGCACAGCAATCTGATCTTTGTTTTCTGCCTTCATCGCAATGTCACGCTTCTCCACCATGGTACTCAACTGACTTTGCAAGCCAGCATTGTTGAGCGCCTTCTGCATTTCTGCCGGTGAAGGAACCAGCGCTATCTCGAGCGCTTCGGCTTGAAGTGTGGACTTATCAAATTTGACCACCTTCTTTTCGACTGCAGGTTTGGCGGCTGTTTCAGCCCCCGTTGCTGCGCTTTTATCAGGCGACTCCCCGCCGCATGCGACGGTAAGAAGCGCCAAGGTACACATCCAATTTCGGATCATTTCGGCTTTCTCCATTGAGACATTCGGGAATGGATACTTCCATTACTCCTAGGTGTCCAAAAGTACGCGGTATGTGGTGGTCGGGCAACCCCGACCCTCACACTTGACCATTCACAGACAGTTGAGCGCTAATCACAATACCTCCATGGTCGGATCTGTGACGCAAAGTCTGAACCCCCCCTGTGAAACCAGCCGCCTGAACAAGCACCATCAATTCGGACGATGTCCTGCGAACAATAGGGAAATTTAATAAATGTTCCATCGTCCTGGCATCCGATGTGGGAGCCATACTTGTCATGATCAACACACCATCTTCTCGAAGTTGCGAACCACACCAAGACATCAAGGATCCAACCATTCGTTCGGGCAAATGATCGAGCAAACCGTTGATTATCACCACATCTTGTGGTTCCAAAGATGGCCCAGCCTCACCATCTCCCAATCCCGCCAAGTCTTGATTCACCAATCTCAACTGGACCCCAGCGGGTCGGGCATGCAAGCCGCTATCAACAAACGCCAGCGCTTCCGCGTTTCCGTCAACACAAGTAATGGTGGCACCTTGATTGACCAGTTGCGGCAACAACCGAGCCATTAAAGCGCCGCACGACACCTGAACAATGGTCAACTTGACGGGTCGATCGAGCGGTACTGCACGCAATGCAACATCCACGGCTCCAACCATTCTTTCTCTAAAACCAATTGCAGTCGGCAAAGCAAGCATCGCTTGGTCGATGCGCTCTCCGATGAGATCCGCACCTCTGGGTTGATTCAACAATATGTGCGCCATCAAACTGAGAGAAGCACCAGGGTCACCATGCCGATCAATGGCCAGCATCCCCAAATGACTTCGGGTCAACCATTGCCGAAGTTCANTTCGCAGAAATTGCCCAGCTTCACGGGCTTGCGCAAGTGACGTAAAGCTCGACATCCACACGTCTACCGCTTCAACAACCCGCGGCAAAACGCCGCCAGCCTCTGCAAGGGCGGCACCTCGTGCCTGTTCTTCACGCGCAGACTGTTCGGCCGCCGTCCATGTACTTCGGGCAACACCGGCGATCTCCCTTGCCCGTTCTGCGACGGCAACAGGAACTGAGCCAGCGGGCTTCACCATACGATTCACACCCTGTCCAACGCTAAAACCAGTGTTTGCCCGAAACCGAGAAACTGCAGAAGCACTGATGGCCTGGTAAAAGCGCGCCGCCAACCCTGGCTCTGCATCAAGGGCACGGAGCAATTTATCCCGGCTCCAATGCCTTACTGTGACCGAACCCGTGGCACGCAAATCTGCAGTCAAAGTGAGTTCGTCCACGAAGGCCAACTCTCCNACAACGCGACCTTCAGTCAAAACGTCCAACACAATTTCAGGGTTTGGCCGACTGTCGACCACCTCAATGGTTCCAGTTTCCACCAAATAAATGTCACCACCACGATCACCCCGCTGCAGCAAGCACTCACCAGCTTCCAGTTGCACGGTTTCGCTCTCCAACAACAGACGTTCTCGGTCGACGGTTCCCAACTGGCTGAAAAAATCCATGGCTTGAGCCTACCCATGGGACTCCCCACTCGCCAGTAGGTCCTGTTAGACAAGGCCGACTGGAGTGGATCATGGAAGCTGTGGACAATCTCATCAACGTTCTTCGGGCGGCGCAATACGACGCGCGCGCCGACATTAAGAAACAACTACTGACCTTGGCACTCGGTGATGAAGGTTCGCGTGTACGCGAATACCTTGACCATCTGAAGAAAGGTGAACTGCTTGAAATCCAGTGGGAAATCGAAGACGTCCTGGAAGAAAGTGCGCCAGCTCCCATCAATCCACCGACGCCTGAGCCTGAGCCTGAACCTGAACCTGAACCTGCGGAACCTGATCCAAACGCACAACTGACCGCAGCAGATTTAGAGATGGTTTACGATGATCCCCGGGGATTCATGCTTCACAAGAGCAAAGTCGGCAACCGTTGGTTCGCCACGCAAGTCGATCCCCAAACTGGACCACAAACTTTTGAACTACATGCGCAGGAAATCGAACAGATCAAAGGCCAGCTTCAAGGAAGCCCATATTGGCTTATCGGGAGCTGAAACAGCAAGCGCGCATCAGGGTAGGAAACGCACATGAATGTCGGTACAACCACACTTTTCCTCTTCTTACTCACCGCATGCGGTCCCGCACGTTGGGTAAAACAGGGTGATGAACACCTGGCCAACAACCGTCCAGACGCAGCAGCGTCCATGTATCAAAAAGCATTGGATAAGGATCCGGGTCTTAGCGAAGCGCTCAGAGGAATTGCTGCGTCACACATTAAACGGCAAAACCCTGTCCGCGCCATCATTCCTGCTCAACGAGCAACGAAGTCCGGAGACATGGCTGCCAGAAGATATTTGGCACAAGCACTCATCACGACCGGACGACCAGCAGAGGCCATCAAGACCCTGACTGCGGGCCGTGAAGCACACCCGAAAAACCCTGCATACCGGCGCCTGTTGGTGGAGGCGCTCGCGGCTGCTGGAGAATATGAAAAGGCAGCAGATACGGCGGATGAGCTACTGATTGACCTCAACATCGCTAAAGCTCGCCTGCTCCATGCATGGGTAAACGCACGCGCGAACCGTATGGATGCAGCCGTCACCTTGGCCACCGACGCCACAACTCTGGCACCAGAAAATGGCGAACTGCAGGCGCTCTGTGCAGCGATCTTCTGGAAAGCAAATCGCAA
>PALY01000009.1 GCA_002707085.1 Deltaproteobacteria bacterium | reverse complement strand
TACACCACCGTTACAATCGCCATCACCAAGAACAAGGCTTTCGGTACATTGCGCTGGGGGTCATCCATCTCCCCGGCAGGCACCACCAAGGTCTCAAAGCCCGCATACGCATAGAGCAACAACAGCGTGGTTTCAGCCAACGGGTCCATGCCTTGTGGAGTGAATGGCTCAAAATTTCCGCTATCCATAAAGAACAGACCGACCAAAATAAACAAGGTGAGGGGAATCAACTTCGCCACCGTGAAAAACTTCACGACCGAAGCACCGTGTCTGGCACCCATCCAGTTCACTGCCGTCAGTGCTGTGATGATTCCCACAGCCGTGGCCGTTTTTGCCCAACCAACCCCCACGGCCGGTACAAAATGTGCCAACACCAACACAAAACCATTCGCCAATGCAGCCCAAGAGATGATGGCCACACAGCAAGTCATCCACCCGACTTCAAAGCCCACAAAATCGCCAAACGCTTCCCGGGCATACACATAGGCACCCCCCGTCGAATCAAAGCGTGAACTCACCTCTGCAAAGCAAAGGGCAATCATAAAACAGAGCAGGCCACCCATCATCAAGGCCAAAATCGCCGAAGGACCCATCTGAGCTGCAGCTTTTCCGGGCAGCAAAAAGATGCCCTGACCAATCACCCCATTGATGCCCAACGATACAACTGTGGCCAGACCCAACGAACGTTTGAGTCCAGTACTGTGAGTGTCAGACATACGAAGCGTTCCAGCGGCCGAATAGACCTGTTTTATGGGTTGGGGACCAAGGCCCGAATCGCGGGTTTTTCACTCTTCTTGATGCGGACCTTTGCTTCGGCTGCCAATGGTCCTGCCAATGCTTTTTTCGCTACACGTACTGAAGTTTCTTCGGGAAGTACATCCAACATACCAAAGACCATGATGGCCAATCCGCGTCGCTTGGGGTCAGTGACCCAAGTATCGATGACATCCGCTTTGGCCTTTGCATGGTGGGTCAAAATACACTGGGCCGCCCGAATACCAACCCAAGGAGGTTGGTTGGCGTTGTCCATCAGCCACAACAGGTCGTCTGCAACCGTCTTGCTGTATCGATCAAGTTGATCGCAGTCTGGCGTGCTTTCACGCATCTTCATTGCGTTGTACAGCGCCGTCTGACTGGGGGAAGGAGTCGGCACAGCATGTGCCAAAGAAGCCAACATTAAAAAGAGTGTACTCATCAGAAAATCCTTACAGTGCGCCCGTGTATCGGTGAAGTATTTCGCCTTGGATGTCGCTCAGGTCACCCTGCTCAACACATCCGGTCATGTCACAGACGGGGTAGGGGTACATAAGATTCGATCCAAGCACTTCATCGCACCGAGAACTGCTGGTGCATTCGGGTGTGTCCTCGCATGCGTCCCATGCATCGAAAGTCTGCTCAACGGGGTGAAACAAGCCCATGTAATGACCAATTTCATGGGCCATCGTTTCCCCCATGATGCTGATGTCGAGTTCAGAAAAATTTCCGTCCAAACCCGCGTTTGCAACCCAGCCCATGACCACAGCACTGCGGGTGGTGGCGGTCAACGTTCCAGGAATTGAACCTGCCACACCGTAGTAGTCATTGCTGCCCTCGATGGTCTCTCCCATGATTAAGGTGATCTCATCTTCGTATGAATCCAAAGTGACATCGTAAATGTCCTCAGAACCGTTGCCTGCATAGGGTAAATCTGGATCGATAGAGCCCGAACTTTGCCGAACCACAGGCGTGAGTCCCATGGGCGCCCAAATGTCCGTCCATCGTTCGATGGCGGCATCAACAGCTATGGTGACATCCTCTAGGGCATCTACGCCCTCGGCATACACCAAATGAACGTTGACGGTTCCATTGCCAAAGTTGTCATCTTCTTTGGTTTGCACCGTGACAGATATACAACTTCCGTTTTTGTAATGACCCGATGAGTCAACGGCTGCGAGGTCGATGTCCCATGTGCCTTGCTTTAAATCCGCTTCTTCAGCCCGAATCGGCCAGTTCAAGACCATTTCTGAAGAGAGCGGCCAAATGGCAGATGTGAGGTAGTTGGTCGACGTATACCAGTCTTCCCAATGAAGGACAGTACCGCTCGGACTCCGAATCGATTCCACGGCCACCAAGTGGTCACCATCTGCAGAGATCAAGAAAGCCGTCTCGGTACTGGAAATGTCGACATTCACCGTTGCAATTCCAGCAGACGTACAAACCTCTTCAGAGTATCCGGAAAAATTAGGCTCCTTCCCGAGCAGGTCTTCACACCCAGTCAACAGCAACAGTATCGATAAGCAGCGCATGGGCGACAGCATACCTGTCATTGATGTCCTCCGTACTGGTTGTATCGACCGTCTCTCAAGAAACCGACGAGCGTCATCCCACTTTGTTCAGCCAACTGCACGGCCATCGATGAAGGGGCGCCCACAGCAGCCACCACACCAATTCGAGCCACCAACGCTTTCTGTATGATTTCAAAGCCGGCGCGACCGCTCACCAAAAGAATCCGATCATCAATCGGAACCCGGTCTTCCCGCAACCTCCAACCAATCACTTTATCCACTGCATTGTGCCGGCCAATGTCCTCGCGTGTGACCTCTATTTCGCCTGTTGGATCAAACAGTGCTGCGGCGTGTAGGCCACCCGTTTGATCGAATACAGATTGGGCTTGGCGCAATCGATTCGGTAGATCGAGCATGATGTCTGGATCGACCTTGATGCGATTCGACAATGGTGGAGCGCCAACCAGCAAACGGTCGATGCTCGCCTTGCCACATACACCACAACTCGACGATGCAAATAGCGCTCGGTCTGCCTTTGAACGCCGGGCAGCAGGAACACCACCGGACAAAACAGTGTCGACCGTGTTGCCTTGAGGGTCTGCCGGATCATCTACATGGGCCAATGCACGGATGTCATCAACGCCGTCAATGACGCCTTCTGTATACAAAAAGCCTGCTGCCAGCTCTAAATCGTGACCCGGAGTGCGCATTGTGATGGCCACAGGCCGACCATCAATGCGGATTTCAAGGGGCTCTTCTTGAGCCACCCGATCTTCCCTGAACTCACGCCCTTCTCGGGTGACTCGAGTGATTTGTACGGTGTGTGTTGATCCGTTCACTGCTTTTTTCGTCATCGTGATTCAATCCTTACAACGACTGGTTTTGCTGCGTGACTGGATGGCGTTTTTAGCGAACATGGCATGAGTGCTTGGCATTCGGGCCAATGGGCCTGAAGCATGCCGGGTTTGATCGCAACCGCTGTAAGACGGGCATGCCATTCGCCTGTTTTGCTGTAAACCCGGACATGAGAGCCGTCTTGTAAACCAAGTTTCTCAATGTCATCCGAACTGATGAACAGTTCGTCACGACCTGGTTCTACATCTCTACCCATCCAGACTTGTGGAGGAACCTGTGCCGAAGAGTCCGTCCAACGAGGCGTTAGAAGCCACTCACCATCATGATGGTGCGGTACGGGTAGATCGACAACAGTGAACAACGCCCGCTCATCTGCCATGTTTGGAAAGCCGTTGGTTCCGCGCTGCACTCCGCCCCACTGCATCTGCTTGTGTTTGGAACCCAAGGTTTCGATGCTTGCATACCGTGGGATGGTCCGACCCATTTCGTTGCGGATGTCCTGGGAACCTCCATATCCAAATGCATGTGCAAGCTCGGGTCGGGCGCGCGTGGCAATTTGGCATGGGACCTGCCAGGCCGGTCGNGACTCTCCAACCCGTGGATGGTCTGAGATTTCAGGGCTGTANCGGACNCGCCGATCGGTCGACGTATACGTTCCTCCACCTTGTTGCTCATACCGGCTTTGCGTGGGAAGAATGATGGTTAGCTCACCCGGATCGATCAGCATCGAATGGTTCAGCGATGTTCCCTGATGNACCCGGACTGACACCTGACCCAATGCGCTGATCACCTTGTTTGAGTGCGTGGACGCCTTCAGCAGGTTGCCACCCATCGAATAGATGAAATCCATCTTCCCTTGATGTGCTGCTTGCAGCATGGAAGTGGTACTCATCCCTTCCCATGAAGGNACTTTGGCACCCCAAAGAGCGCTCATTTCTNCCGCAGACACAGGCGTGACTNGNCGCCCACTGGGGAAAGNGNTTGGCGATACACCACAGTCTTGNGCACCCATCATGTTGTTGTAGGGATCAAGTGCCAAAATCCCACAATGGGGGCGCCCCAGCATCCCTCGGCTGAGGTGGAGGTTGACNATNGACTGTACNCCACTGGATGTNGCCGTACGCAGGGCAAAACCCGTGGAGTACAAGGAAACACAACTGTTCGCTCGGATGTACAGTTCGGCAANCCACTCCATTTCTCTTCGGCTGACCCCGCTGAGTCGCTCAAGATCGCGCCAACTTCGCTGGTCTATGGCTGTCCGAAAGGTGGAAAAACCTGTGGTGTGNGCATCGATATAAGCCTGATGNTGTCCCTTCATCGCCAGTATTTGTTTGAGAATCCCCTGGATACATGCGGACTCTCCCCCCGTGTTGACTTGGATGAAGTCGTCCACCAACCGCGAACCAAAAAGCGTAGATAGAGGCGAGGANATTTCCCACGCTTGCTCCATGTTTTGGGGAAGCAATGTGTCGANCACCACGACGCGAGANCCCTTGTCTTTTGCTTCGATAATGTATTGTGCAATGGCAGGTTGATGGCTTCNAAGGTCCGATCCCCANACCAATACGAGATCTGTGCCGACCAAATCAGAGATGGAACATGTCCCGGTGTCCANCCCCGTACCCTCTTGCAGTCCGGCAATGCCAGCCCTGTAGGAAAATGAGGAACAGATGTCGATGTTGTTGCTTGCCATCAGGCGTGCAGCTTTGTTGAAGGTATAGTGTGCTTCGTTGCTCTCATTCGAAGGAGACGCGACCCACCCCATGCGTTCACCGGGGATCTCCTGAATGGCTTCGGTGATCAAATCCAAGGCGACCTCCCAAGATACTCTTGAGAATCCGCGTTTTCCCTTACGGTAAACCAATGGCTGTGAAATCCGCCCCAGTTTCTGCAGTTCACTGTCGGTCAAACTGCGCAAGAAGGCGATGTTCTCCACATCGCCTTTAAGGATGGCGTTCCGAGCATGTTGCCGCAGGTTTTCAGCGCGTCCTGGGCATACATGGAACCCTGAATCCAAGTTGTCTCGAAGACCGATGGGGGCGATTGAACAACCATCACATACACCACGAATCAAAATCCGCCATGCATATCCAAGGTCATGTCGATGTTGCCAAAGTGCAGACAACCATTGCAGCAGCGGACGTGGCTTTTTGTACCCGAGACCAAAAGGGTACAATGAAGCGATGTTGTTATCGCCTGGAACCGGTGACCCAAATTCATGTGTGGGTAATTTGATCGGTTCGCCGGCCATTTNTCCTCCGGATTCTGTCCTATCGCGCGATGAGAACGCTGAAGTTCTGATCCCGTACATCGACAGAGTCGAACTCCTCAAAGCCNGCACGCTGAAGCGCAAAGCGCATNTCGCTCACGGTGTGTGAACGACCGGCTGAAGTGTACATGAGCATGGTCAGACCAAAAAATGCTGCTGCTTGGGACTGAGACATCGANTCGTTCAAGAACATGTCTTTGATGGCCAGAACACCACCAGGGATGAGAGCTGCACGCAGCCGTGGCAACAATGTGTCGATTTCATCTGGACCGAGTCCGTGGACAATGTTGCTCAGAACGATCAGGTGGTAGGGACCACCCAAGTCATCCACCATGAAGTCACCGGCTAGGGTTTGGATCTCATCACCGAAACGCTCACGNGCAATCTCACAGCAAATGTCGCGGTCAAACAANGTCACNGAAAGACCATTCTTTGCCAACTCGTGNCCGTATCGNCCATGTCCGCCACCCAGATCCAGTGCGCGCCCGGATGGTACCCAAGGCAAAAGAAGGTGTGCAGTCTCAGCCGANGACTCCNCTGANCGACGGTANAGCATGTCCATAAAGGTACGTGTTCTCTCTGGGTTTGCCNCAACCACGCCACCCGATGTGACCTTCGAACGTCCATCGCGATCTCGAATCGGNCCNCCTTGTTCCAGCATTGTGTGGATGCGGGTCATNTCATCCAACCCNTCCCAGGCTTTGGCNCCAGGCATGGCTCCTGACTCAATCAAGTCGCGGGCTGATCGGGACAANGCCCAAGCTGTAGAACCATCNGGTTGTGGGTGNTGAATCAGCAATCCCAGATGNGCCAGTATCGGTGCAGTATTGCGCAGCGCATCGTCATGGGCTGCGATGTCGGATGCCAACATGGGTTCACCATGTTTCATGGCATCAAACAGTCCATGTTTTGCCCACGCCAATATGACGCTCCATGCCGTAGCGTAGCGTCGCAGGTCATCTAGGTCTCGTTCAGAACGAATGGGGTCCATACTGCCTCCCGTGGGGAGCCTCTACCATAATTCGGAACGTGTTTAGAACCAGGATCCAGGGTCGTGAACACCGCCGTCTGCGTTCAGCACCCTCATGTTTTCATCCAGGTGGTAGATGCTGGGAATATACCCGTCATTTTCGAACCAGAAGTACGGGTGGTCGTACGATGTGGGTTCGGTGAGTTGCAGCACAGGGATGTCGTCAAATCCATAATCGTTGGCCCAGCTTGAAAGGAAAGACTGGGACACGGGCATACCGCCTGAATTATCTTGCATGATGATTTCGATGATCTGCAGATCGTCTGCACGATACCGGTCTTGCAGACTCTGCATGCTTTCAGCCAATGCTCGACAGGGTCCACACCAGCCAGCACTCACGGCGATCATCACATGCTTTCCGCAGAAACTGTACAGATCGACCATTTCACCGTGCTGATCCATCATCTGGAAGTTGCGAGTGACATCACCCATCTGCAGCGTCGTCCAATAGGGATCCATTTCTGAGGTGCCTGTCGGCCCAGTCGGACTGGGGGGAGAGTCACACCAGCCCACATTGTAGCCGCCTTCATAAGGTCTGCTGTATTCGTAGTCAGGGTTTGTTCCTGCAGCCTCTTCTTCTGCATTGGTAAAGCCATCTCCATCATCATCTGCACTGGGAGAACTACCATCATCGGCGTCGGAGTCGGAGTCGGAGTCGGAGTCAGAGTCGGAGTCAGCGTCAGCGTCTGCATCGGCATCTTGATTTGAACTCGAGAAGTCACCGAAGGTGCTTTCATCGTCGTCGGCAGAGGTGATGCTTGCATTACAGGCGACAAGGCCAATGAATAGGCATGGAAACAGACGGGTCATGAAGACTCCTTGAGAAATAAACGGTTTTGGTCTCGTCGTTTAGTCGAGGAAAGAACTGACGTCGTGGACTCCACGGTCGGCAGACAGAACCGTTCCATCGGGTCCCACATGGTAAATCGTGGGAATGTACTCATCCATCGACCATTGAACAGTGATGGCATCCCAACTGGTGGCCCTTTCCGGCAAAAGAACAGGGATGTCGACGAAGTCATAGTCGTCGGCCCATTGTTGTAAAAAGTCCAAGGTGGGCAACTCGTCGCTGTTGTCACCCGTGATGACTTCAATCAACTGGACATCCGAATCCCGGTAGTCATCCTGCATGGCCTGCATGTCTTCTGCCAATGCTCTGCATGGTCCACACCAGCCCGCCGAGAAGCTGACCATCACATGCTTTCCACAGAAGCTGTACAAGTCGACTTTCTCGCCGTATTGATCGGTCATGGTCCAATTTTCGACCACATCATCTTCTTGGTATGCATCCCAGGTCGCACCACGCGCTGTACTTCCCGTTCCGGTGGGGCCTGTTGGCTCTGGTGGGGTGTCACACCAACCTACGTTGTAGCCACCCTCATAGGGCCGACTGTATTCGTAGTCGGGGTTTGTGCCCGCCTCTTCTTCTTCTGCATTGGTAAAGCCGTCGTCATCATCGTCAGCGGTTTCTTCTTCTTGATCGTTGTTCTCGCCAACGATGTCGCTGCTTCCATCGTCATCGGTTTCGATCTCTCCACCCGTACAAGACGGAAGCAACACAAAGGAAGTAAGGAAGAAAAGGTATTTGGTGTTCATGGGGTCTCCTTACAACGACGGTGGCTCAGTTTGGCCTTCGTCAGCCGAGATTATCGTCATATTGGTGTCCAAATGGTACACGGTCGGAATGTAGCCATCGATGTCCCAGATTGATGACTGCAAGGCAAAGTACTCTTCTGCAGTGGTGGCGGGTTCTTCGTTGGTGCTGAGTGCGGCGACATTTACAAAACCGTAGTCATCAGCCCAACCTTGAATAAAGTCCAAATCTGGTGTCTCTCCACTGTTGTTTTGGAAGAGCATTTGAAGAATCTGGATGTCTGGGTTCTCTTCAGCCAAAGCTTGAAGTGTTTCGGCTTCAGCGCGGCATGGACCACACCATCCGGCCGAGACGACCACCATGATTTGTGTGCCGCAGAAGCTGTACAGATCGACCATTTCACCATGCTGGTCGAGCATCGTGAAGTTGTCGGGAACATCACCATTTTGGAGCGCCCAAGTGGCCAAGCTATTGCCTGCTTCGTCGACGTACTCACCCTCAAGCGTCGGCCCTGTTGGCTCTGGCGGCGTGTCACACCAACCAATGTTGTATTCACCGGTGTAGCTATGGCTGTACTCGTAGTTGGGATTTGTGCCTTCCAACACTTCCTGAGCATCGTCGAAGCCATCTTCATCAGAGTCTGGGTTGTTCGGATCTGTCCCCAGAGACTCTTCATCCGCATTTTGAAGTCCATCCCCATCTTCGTCCCCAGCGGGATCCAAGCCTTTCGGCCCTTCGTCTTCTTCGTCTTGAGTACATCCGACAGTCAACATCAGTGCCAGAATGGTTAGGTGCTTGAGCGCCATGTGTGCCGTCCTAAAAGTTAAAAACTTGAGGTAGAGGTGGGGGGGCTTTTCTGCGAACAGGCCCTTAGTTTACCGCTGATTGAGGCTGACAGGTCAGGAAACCGTCAAGCCCACCCATAAATTTCGGAAATTGGGCTCCTTTTGTCTGGCCGTTGGCGTTCCGTACGTTCCTCTGGCATGGTGTCGATATGTTGCTGTTTCTCTTGGCTTGTAGCCAGCCATCCCCTGAACAGAATGCCCTTGATGAACGGGTGGAATTCGGCGTAGCTTGGAAGGCTTGTCGCGAAATTTCAAACGTCGATAAGGCGGGGCGATGTGGCTTGGATGTGTTGCAAACACGAAATGCAGTGTCGGCGGAACGGTGTTCTGAACTTTCCAGTGAACGGTGGCGGAGCGAGTGCTTCTTTCTCGCTGCGGAGTCGAGCGGGGGAAGTCTAAGTGAACAATACCGAATGTGTTCGCAGGCAGGAGAGTACGCAAAAGATTGTGGTTTTCATCTGTGGCAGCGTGACTTGATGGCGCTTGAACCGGGCAATCCGGCCACAGTGGATGGAATCCGAATCAAAGCGGGTTCTCTTTTTCGTAAGCATCGGCCCTATGCAGAACCCCTGGACTACTCGTTTGAAGAGACGTTTTGGACTTGGTTTTGGGGCGCATGGTGGGAACAGCGAGCCGCCAAAATGCCGGGGGACAAAAGTGCGTGTTTGTGGTGGACCGATGCTTCAGATCGTGCCGAATGTGAACGATGGGCGGAACCTGCTGCGAAATGGATGAGTAGCCGCAATCATCCTGAAGGTTGAACGGCGCAATATCTGTACTTTAGAAGGGTGAAATGGGTTGATTGTCACCACCGTTGATGCCGAAATGCTTTGCATCGTAATGAGCAGGAATTTCTTTGGCCCGGTCGAGAGCGTGAACAATCATTTCATCAACGGTGGCCAAAGCCCAGCGGGTCACGACTTCGTCTGGAATGGCGCCTCCAACGGTTGAACGTACGTGGTAAATCACCAACGTTCCTTCAAGGGCTGGAATAAAGAGCCAGGCACCATCGGTCATGGGCGCCCAGACGGCTTCCGGGTCCGGCTGGTCCATTTTCTTGGGATCGGAGAGGTTCCATACCCGTTCCCAAATTTGATTGTGAGTGGCATCGGTCAACTTGGTGTTGTTCCAGATTTCAACCACCCATTGCCGGTCAGAAATGGGCCAGGGCAAATCAAGGTGTTGGTACAGAAATTTCCGGCCATCTGGGTCGTAATAGAGCGTGCGTTCACTCAGGATTTTAACCAACGTATCGTGAGTATCGTCGAGTACTGCAAGCCAGATGGCTTCTCGGGATAGTGGTGACCATGCCGCACCCATGACCCGGTCGGGTCCATCTTGGCGAATGCGCCGTTTTGCGACTTGGCCCTTTGCTATGTGTTTGAAGTCGTCGGGTTCAAGCAAGATGGGCTGGTCAGTAAAGCTCGTCAGAGCCGTTTTATGCTGGTCCCAAACCAACTCAAGCTGGTCTGCGGAAGGCACCTGCGCGAGAGCGGTGGAAACAACGGCGAAGAGAAGTAGGGCGGAGATTGGGCACACCAATACCAGGGACGGTAGGTTGAAAGTGGTGAAGGATTGGACTCAGGTCGCAGCGTCTGCGTCCGATTCAGCCTACACCATCGCCCTTCGCGCGGGCGTGTATTCAGCAGGATCTTTCAGGTGACGACCGAAGACGAAACACAAATCCAGCACTCGATATGGAAGCGTTTCCTGTCGTGGTTGAATGCGTGGATCTTGGAGCAATTTGCTCCCCGTAAGACGATTGCTGTTCACAAGAAGAACTTGGTTTCCGACGATAAACCCCAACGTTCGACCCGTACCAAAGAAGCTCAAGAACGGAAAACATTGGGCCAGCCTGTACCTGTTTTACTGGCAGAAACCCCCCTTGTTCCCATCGCGAAACCGTGGGAATCCGGCAGCGTGGCTCCGGACATGGACCCCGATGTTGTTCGTCCAGCATTGATGGGTTCTTTGTTTGATGCGTTGGATGAGTGTGATTCAGAAGCCGGTGAAGCTTTTATTGGACGCTTGATTCGGAACCTGGGAACAGACCAATTGGATTTGCCTCCGTTTCCTGACGTTGCATGGCGGTTGGATACGCTGCTTCGCCTTGGGGACCCACCATTGCTTCGGGTCGTCAAAATCGTCCGTCGTGAACCGGCATTGGTTCGTCGAGTATGGACCCAGGCCTGTTCCGCTTTTTATGCACGACCGCCCAACAGTCTGGACCATGCGGTAGCACGGATTGGCTTTGATGCTTTGTGGCGAATCGGCATGAGTGCGTGTTTGTATTCAGAAGTGTTTCGGGTGCGTGGATTTCAAGAAGATGCGGATGCTGTGCGACAGCATGGAATCATTACAGCAGATGTTGCAGCGTGGCTGAGCGGTAAAAAGCTTGGGGGTGTCTACCTGGCAGGTCTGCTGCACAGCGTGGGTAAACTCCTGGTGTACAAGGCGGCGAGTCCACCGCGTGCAGGGGAGCTACCGGACCGAGAGTTGGTCGATAAGATTGCGGCAGAACACCATGCATCTATTGGCGTTCTTGTGGCTCATGACTGGAAGTTGGGTCCCGAAGTGGCGGCCGGAATTGGGTACTACCATGACCCATTTCAAGCGCCGGTCCAGTACCAGGAAACAGCCATGCAGGTTCAGGTTGCGAACATTGCCACCCATACGGCTCAACTCAGTCGTTTGGGTCAGGACTGTGGAGGAATGTTGGCGCTTTTAGATCTACCGGGTCTTGATATCGACGTTGCCAGAACCATCGGTAAAGCACACGAAATTATGGATGGGCTGGAATCACAACCGGACCCTGCGGACCAACCGGTGCTGGACGTAGCTGAATAACAAAACCCATTTTGGGTTTATTGTTTCAACTCTTTCAATAGTGGTGGTAGGCGTCGAAGCAGTTCATCGCGCGTCGCCCGGAACGCTTCGTCCATTTCATCGTCGGGTGCCGATGCGGGGTCTGGAAGCGGCCAATGCATGTGCTGTTTTTTGGCCGGAATAATGGGGCACTGTTCTTCTCGGCAAAGCGTAATGATGAGGTCGATTTCATCCATCGGAACTTCAAACATTGATTTGGAGCGAAGGCCTCTTGGGTCAATGTTGACTTCATCGAGTACACGGCGAACCTGAGGTCGAACATGGCTGGGTTCAGAACCTGCTGACCAAGCCTCGATTTCTGGATCAAGCTCACGTGAGATGGCTTCTGCCAGTTGAGACCGGGCAGAGTTTGCAACACAAAGAAAGAGGATACCAGACATGGGCGCGGATCTATCCTGTTTCGGTTAGTGCGGAAATGGTGTTTCACTGACCCCAAGGGAGAAAAATCGATGCGTTTTCCGTCTGCTCTATATTGTGTGATTTTTGGTCTTGGTTGTCAGGCAGCAACAACCGCTGAGAAGCAGCCTGAATCGGACGAACAGAACGAGGGTGGTCAGGATACGGACGAGCAAAGAGACACGGGAGAAGCGGAGGACACGGGTGACGAACCCGGCCCCGATCCAGAGCCTCCTGCATACCTGTTGCCAGGGGCATTCGTTGGAAGCATGGACGCCACCAACATTTATGACGGTAGCTTGGGCCACTATGAGGAGGCTTGTACAGGCGATGCGGCATTTACCATTACCGAAGACTTTGTTGTCGAGGGAACGGGTAATTGTGCGACCAGTTGGTTGGATATGGGCTTTTTCATAGAGGGGCTTCAAGAGGATCAGCTGGTGTCTGGCAATTTGGTTGCGGAAAATGAGACCGACAGGGTGGAGACGCCTTTTTCGGGGACTCGCACAGATGATGGCGTTGAGTTGAGTTTTGATGCCACGCACGTCAATGAAGGTGAGCAACTTCGAATCGTTGGGACGATTTCTGTGGTGCTTCAACCGTGAGTCCTGCAGTAGAGCTGGCTTTGGGCTGGGGCCGCGTGGGTCTGGTTGGGTTCGGCGGAGGGCCTGCAATGATTCCCCTGATGCAGGCTGAGTGTGTGGAAACACACGGATGGGTCACAGAAGAACAGTTCTTGGATGCACTTGCCGCCAGTTCGGCCTTGCCCGGTCCTATCGCTGCCAAAATGAGCATATTTGTTGGCCTGGAAGTGGCGGGTATTCCGGGAGCAATCCTTGCGTTTTGTGGGGTCATGCTTCCCGCTGTTTTACTCATGTCGACGTTGGCGGCTGTGATTCTTCGGTATCGAGATGCGCCGGCNGTATCGGGNGCAATGAATGCAGTGCAGCCTGTGGTTGTGGGAATGTTGGCGTGGACAGTCATCTCATTGGCTCCAGCCGGAATTCGCAGTGGATCAGGCGCCTTGCTGGCCGGAGCGGCCCTGGCTGCACTCATGTTGAAGGTTCACCCAGCCTTGGTGATTGTGGGCGCGATGACCATCGGTGCTGTCTTCCTGCGGTAGGCTGTCGACTATGCCAAGTCCTTTTCCGAACCTATCTTCCGACCAGCGTGGAATGATTCATGTGGTCGATCACCACTCCGTAGTATTGCAAGGCAATCCATGGGGAGATCCTCACCAGCGCGATCTCTTTGTCTACACGCCACCGGGATACGCCGATTCAGCACAGGACTATCCTGTGATTATGGTGCTTCCTGGATACACAGGGACAGGCGAAAAACTGTTGGCCCGTGGCTTTACGGATGTTTCAATAGGAACGCGAATTGATCGCTTGATTGCGCAAGGGTGCCCCCCGTTCATCGCCGTCATGCCCGACTGTATGACCACTTTGGGTGGTTCCCAATATGTGGACTCTGAAGGGCTTGGTGCGTACGCGACGTATTTGGCCCAGGAAATCCGTGAGGCCGTGGATAAGGGCTTTCGAACCACGAAGAAGTGGGGGATTACCGGTCATTCCTCGGGTGGTTTTGGCGCTCTCCATTTGGCCATGGCATTCCCGGGCGTTTTTTCAGCTGTGGCATCCCATGCCGGTGATCTTGGCTTCGATTTGGCGTATTTGGGCGATATTTCGAAAGCGGTTTCTGCTGTGAATCGAGCAGGGGACGTGGCTTCATTTGTCGATGGGTTTTGGAGTCGGCGTCAACATTCTTCGGAAGACATTTCGGCGTTGATGCTGCTTTGCCTATCTTGTGCATACTCTCCCAATATGACCGCAGAGCCTCTCCCTTGTGATTTGCCTGTCGACTTTGCCTCAGGTGCCGTCAATTTCGATGTGATCAAGTCGTGGCAGGCGATGGATCCCATTGTTCGCTTGGATGATCCCAACCAGGCGGATGCACTTAGAGCTCTCGATCTCCTGTTCATCGATGCGGGCCGCTACGACGAATACAACCTTCAATTGGCTGCCCGTCGATTTGTCCGCAAACTTCGAGAATTGGAGATTCCTCATATGCATGAGGAATTTGATGGTGGACACCGCGGTATGGCCTGGCGTTATGGTGTCAGCATGGCGTATTTGGCAGAGGCATTGCGAGCATGAAGCTTTACGGACTGTTCCTGCTGGCATCATGTTCGGTCATGGAGTCTGGCAAATACGCTCCTGATCCAGGTACGTACCCCGATGATGGCTCGGGCTTGGACGAGGACGTGGAAGACACAGGGACATTGCCACCTGTTGATGAATGTGATGATGTGCCTTTGGTGACTTGGAATAATTTTGGTGAGGGTTTCTTCATCCAGAACTGCAACGGGTGCCACCACAGTGAGACGCCACATCGATACGGCGCTCCTGAAGGTGTGATTTTCGACACAGTGGACGATGTGTGGGCGCAGAAGACGATGATTCTTTACGTGTCTGGCGGTGATGAACCGTCCATGCCACCACAGGGTGGAAGTACATCGATGGACCGCGAAATGCTGGAAATATGGCTGCAGTGTGGAGAGGAAGGCAGCTAGCCAAGTTTCCTACCTGTCATGCGTTTTCTGTGAGATAATGAGGCACTCGTGACGATGACGCGTGCCGGATGCGTGCGTGTGCAATTTTTGGAGGGGCTTGAATGCTTCACTATAGGTGCCTGTTTTTGATCCCACTTTTGTTGGTGGGGTGCCAGGATTCGGCAACGCCAGATTGTCGGGATGGCTTTGTTAAAAAGCAGGGTCGGTGGTGTGTTTTTGATGAAGAAGCAATCGCTTCTGGGCTGGATGAAGATCCCCCCGTGGAGCCTGAAGAAGAACCCGAAGAAGAGCCTGAGACGGAGGAAGAAACCGCTGACCCAAGTGAATATGTCTACGATGAAACGGAACCCGAAGCGCTTCTGAGTTTGGACCAGATCAGGGAAGGCATTGAAGAAGCGATACTGATTACTCGAGAAATCGATCCTGCGTTGGTTCACGATGCATATGAAGATGTTCGAGCGGATGGAGATGAGGTCTGTCCTGCGTACGATGAGGAGTACTACACAGAAAACGACCGGTATTTATGGCGGGATGCGTGTACCGTAACCGCTGGAGGGAGCTTCTCTGGCTATGTGTATTCGTACTACGGTGGCAGTTACATCGATGAGAATGAAACCTACCAATACGATGGCCACGGCTACTACAATGGTTCATCTCGAGTCATTGATTCGAGGGGCTATACCTTCATCGGTGCGGGCTATTCAAGCTATTGGGAGCGCGAACACATTACCGGCTTCGATAGGAGTTTTTCCTCAAGCTTGAGCGGTAATTTCCGGTCGGACAACCCCCTGTACGAAGACACTTGGTTGGCTCGAGATCTGAATGTCGCCTTGTACCACTCCGGCACCTACTATGCGGATGATGCATACACCTATGGTGGTGGATTTTCCGTATTCTGGAATTCCTCCATTTCCGGGTTGACTGGAGAGATCAATTCCATCCGCATGCAAGGCGTGTACATGTATTCGGAGTCTGTAGGCTCTATGTGTGAAATAGAACCGGCAGGAACCATTGCGGTGCGCGACTCTCTCGGCAATTGGTATGAAGCTGAGTTTGACGGACCTAAATATTATGGAGCGGGTTCATTCCCGCCCGACTGTGATTCATGTGGCCCTGTGTATTGGCGCGGTGAATTGCTGGGTGAAGTCTGCCCGGACTTCACATTGCTAAACGATTGGGAGGAACGGCCATGGCTGTGATTATTCCGATGTTGCTGTTGGCTTGTGGGGGCTCTGAACAACAGGCGCCCGACATTAATGTGCCGGACGAAGTCGAAGAAATAGAGCCGAGTTCACCGAGTGAACCATCGGGTCCTGATCCGGTGGCTCANCTGTTTCGAGCAAGCCTGGATCTCAGGGGGGTTCGGCCCACCATCGCTGAGATTGAAACGATTGAGGCGGACCCAGAAGCATATGAAGATTTGGTGAATGGGTACATGGATGACCCTCGGTTCGGTGAGCGCATCATCAGCATGTATGCCGAAGTCTTTTTGACTCGATCGGACTCTTATACGGTGGATGCTGAAGACTATGGAATGTCGTCCGAGTTGAACTTTGTGTTTTCTCGTTCCGTAGGGGATGAAACCCTTCAAATTCTCTCACACATCATTGAAAATGAGCTTCCCTACACTGAACTTGTGGTGGGCGACTGGACCATGGCCAATGAGATTCTCGCGAGCGCATGGCCATTGGACTACCCAGAAGGGGAAACCGGATGGAAGAAGGTTCATTACACAGATGCGCGTCCAGCCGCCGGGATGTTGGCTTCCAACTCCATGTGGTGGCGGTACATGTCGACCGGTTCGAATGCCAACCGCGGAAAAGCCAACGCCATTAGTCGGATTTTGTTGTGCAATGACTATTTGTCGAAATCCATTGAGTTTGATCGGACGGTGAACCTGCTCGATGAAGATGCGTTGAATGACGCACTTCGTAGCAACCCTGGTTGTGCGACTTGTCACAACAGTTTGGACCCACTGGCGGCCTTTTTGTGGGGTACCTACTACACCGACTATGATTCTCCACACGACCTTCGCTACTACCATGCTGAACGCGAGCATTATTGGGAGAACTACGATTATGTAGCGCCTGCGTACTATGGTCAGGAAGGCTTTGGTTTGTCGGATCTCGGGCAGTTCATCGCTGCCGATCCACGATTTGTGGAGTGTGCCGTCGAGCGGGTGTTTAGCCTCATGACCCAGCGAGATCCCGGTGTTGATGACACCACAAAGCTGACTAAATGGCGAGAAACGTTCATCCAAAGCGATCTCAATATGAAGGCCGTTTTCCGCGAAGTGGCATTGGATGAGACCTATCGGGCCACAGAGGTGTCAGACGGCGTTTATGCCACGCGCAAGATGGTCACATCCGACATGTTGGGTTCACAAATCGAAGACCTGACTGGATTCGTGTTTATTCGAGACGGAGTGCCGGTTTTGGATACGGATACGCAGGGGCTTCGTACTTTGGCAGGCGGTATTGATGGACAAAATGTCACCCGTTCCGCCACTGAACCAATGACCACATTGGTGCTGGTCCAAGAACGCTATGCGCAGGCTGCGTCGAACTACGCTGTTGCGTGGGACCGCGACAACCCTGAAGAAGCTCGCTTGTTTACCGAGGTTGACTTTCACGAGACTCCACAGACGGGCAAGGCCCAAATGGTGGCGCAAGTACAAGCGCTCCATCTGCGGTTGTTTGGGCATCGCGTTGACGCGGATGGCCCTGAAGTGTTGGCCAATCTGGAATTGTGGGAGGACCTGTATGAGGTCAGCCTGACCGTAGAAGATGCGTGGGCAGGACTGTTGACGGTTCTCCTTCGTGACCCTGACTTTTTGTTTTATTGATTGGTGAACGCATGAAACGACGTGAATTTTTACAATTCTCCGGCCTCTCGGCAGTCGCTATGGGTGCCGGGTTGGTGCCATATCAAAGCTTGGCTGCAGGTGGTGAAGACCTGAATTTCGTTTTTGTGTTCAACAGCGGAGGCTGGGATCCAACCCGAGTGTTGGCCAATTGTTTTGAACAACGTGCGGTGGACATGGAAGTTGATTCCGGGCTTACCACCATGGGTGATTTCTCTTTCGTAGATCATGTGAACCGACCCAGTGTACATGCATTTTTTGAACGGTTTTATGAACGAAGCGTGATCTTTAATGGGGTGTTGGTTCCATCGGTCGCTCACATGAATTGTCGTCGACTGATGATGACTGGAACCTCAAATGATGGTGCCAGTGATTGGGCTGCAATTGTGGCTGGACACTCAAACTATGATTTGGCCTTGCCCCAGATTGTGTTGTCCGGCCCCAGCTATGCAGGCATACACGGAACCAGTGTGACTCGGGCAGGAAGTTCAGGACAACTGGATGCCTTGCTTTCGGGAACGGTTTTGGATTGGTCCGATATGTCGACCAATCGTCCTGCGACTCGAGCAGAGGACCGCATGGACTCGTACATGCTTCGTCGCGCCGCAGCCGCCATCGACTCGGCCAAGCTCCCCCGCGCAAAGGAACTGTACGGTAGTTACCAAACCAGCTTGGAACGTGCCGTCGATCTGAAGGACCTTCAAGGTGTCATCAATTGGTCCGCATCGAATGATCTGACAAGCCAAGGAAATTTGGCCGCTCAGATTCTTAGTATGGGCATTTCCAGAACGGTCATGATGAACCATGGTGGCTCTGGTTGGGACAGCCACACCAACAATGATGCGACTCAATCCCAGAGTTGGGAATCTCTGTTCAGCGGGCTGCTGGATATGGCAGATCGATTCTCCACATTGCCCGGGCGTGGTGCCGGTACACTCTTGGATGAAACCGTGATTGTCGTCATGTCCGAGATGGGCCGTACGCCGCAGTTGAACGATGGGGAAGGCAAGGACCACTGGCCGTACACTTCAGCTTTGGTCATGGGGCCAGGCTTGACGGGTGGGCGAGTAATCGGCGCCACAGACGAGTTTTATTATGGTGTACCCATTGACTTCGATACCGGAGAGCAGTGGCGAAACGGACTCGATCTTACAGTCGGAAACCTTGGTGCCACACTGCTTCAACTGGGCGGTGTGGATCCTGCAGAGTATTTGCCTGGGGTGCCTGCCGTCACAGGTGTGTTGGCCTAACGCGTCATTTCTACGGCGTTTCGCAGACCAACCAATCGTAGCTGTGGCCACTGTCCCAGCAATAGGTTCGGTCATAACTCTCGGGATCGCACATGGAGCAAGACCATTTGCGGATGGCACTAAACCCTGAAGAAGACGTGTCGACACAGCCTGGGGAGTCCACTGTGACTGAATAGCCACCCCATGTAGGGCTGGATGTGGTGTTGTTTTTTGTGATGATCCATGTGTGATGCGCGTCCCTTTCGTACAGATCTGTGATCACCTTTTGAGCGTCTGCTGCACTGTCTGGCGTAAACCAAGCCAAGCCATGTTCTTCGCAGAATGTGTTGTAGCTGGACAGGCTAACGCTGGGAGATGACTTCCAGACATAGACGGTTCGACCTTCACTGCTCCATGACGTTTCCAGTCCGGAGAGATCCATTTCTGCAATGCAAGATGAGTCGCACCCGTCACCGCTGTCGGTATTGCCGTCATCACACTCCTCACCGGCCAATGTGTCGAGATAGCCGTCGCCACAACTCCAACAAGATGCTTCGCTGACACGACAATCGTCTACATCCTCACAGTCGATTTCCGAATCACAATTGTTGTCGTAGCCATCGAAACAATCTTCACCTGCAGCCGTAAATATTTCAGGATCCGTGTCATCGCAGTCGGATGGGTTGGAGGCGTATCCAGGCGGAGTATCACATGCGGTGATGACGCTTTCTTCATCGCCCTCACCGTCACCATCGCCGTCTCTGTAAAAGGTGACCAAGTCGGGCAAGCCGTCATCGCGAATGTCATTGCAGTTGTTGTCGATTCCATCACAAAGTTCCTCGGCTCCAGGGTAGGTGGTGGCCGATGAGTCATCACAGTCTGAACTGTCACTGACGAAGCCAAGGCCCGCAGAACAACTCATAATGGTCGAGTCGGGGTCTCCGAAGCCGTCAGCATCAGCGTCCACGTACCAAGTGGCCATTCCTATGGCATCGGCACCGTCTGTGACTCCATCACAATCATTGTCCATGTCATCACAAAGCTCGGGGGCGCCAGGATGCACATCGGCTGAAGCATCATCACAGTCTGTGCTGTCTGCTACATACCCAAGCGAAGCGGAACATGACTCCGTGGTTACATCGCTATCTCCGTAGCCGTCTCCATCGCTATCTGCGTACCAGGTAGACGTACCAATGGCATCCAGTCCATCCGTGCTGCCATCACAGTCATTATCCAGGCCATCGCATATTTCTGTCGCACCTGGGTAGACCGTGCTGTTTGTGTCGTCACAGTCGTCCGTAGAACTGACATACCCAGTGGGAACATCGCATGCGGTCGTATGATAGGCGGCCGATCCGTGGCCGTCACCATCATAGTCAATGAACCAGGTTGTACCACCGGTCACATCTGTGTCTTCGTCATCGATGTCGCCATCACAGTCGTTGTCTTCGCCATCACAGATTTCCAGTGCGTCTGGATTGATTTCAGCCGTTTCGTCGTCACAATCGAAACCGTCTTCACCGTCTACAGCTCCGTCTGGTTCGCTGCAGGCTCGAACGGGAAGGGATTCGTCTCCGAAACCATCGCCATCCGCATCGGTGTAGAAAGTGTGTCGCGTGTCTGCGTCTAGACCATCATCTTCATCGTCGGTCATACCGTCGCAATCATTGTCCACGTAATCGCACACTTCAATGGCGCCCGGGTGAATGTCGGCATCGAGATCGTGACACTCTTGGCAGGCTGCCCATCCGTCTCCATCCGCGTCTGCATATCCAACGGAACCATCGCAATTGTAGTCGTTGGGATCTGCACAATCTGTTTCTGCCGCACCTGGATTGTAACGAGCATCGCTGTCATCACAGTCAAACATTCCGTGTGCATCCGGAACATAGTTTTCTGGGGCTGTACATGCCGCCAACGGATAGTCGACATTTCCATAGCCGTCGCCGTCGCCGTCCGCGTACCAAACGAAGCGAGAATCAGGGTCTAAACTGTCATCTGCATCGTCGACGAGAAAGTCACAGTCATTGTCGATATCATCGCAGACTTCAATGGCATCAGGGTGAACATTGGGGTCGAGATCATCACAATCAACATCGGATAGGTAGCCATCTTCATCTGCGTCCGTAAGGTCGTCATCCGGGTCAGCAGAGTCATCGGTTGGCGCAGCAGAGTCATCGGCAGGAGTTCCTTGTTCTCCTGCAGAGTCATCGCTGGGGGTTTCNGGTGATGAAGAGGCAGAGTCCTCGTTCTTTTCTGGCACGCAGGAAAGAACAAAGAGAAAAGAGAGTAGAGCTGTTCGCATGAAGCCTCCCGACCGTGGTTGTAGTCTACCAAGGAGGTGGATTTTAGATCTACGAACTTTTCCTTCGAAGGCCAATCAGGGCGATCAGGAGCCAGGCCCATGAACCACTGCTTCTACCTGTGGAACTACAAGCACCGGCGCCTTTGAGAGAGCCAGATGTGGATGTGCGGGGTTCATCTTCCTCTTCGTTCTGTTCTTCTCCAACTTCTTCTTCCACTTCTTCTTCGGGTTCATCTTCAGGTTCGGTGGAACCGGTATCGCCAGGTTCATCACAATCCCCTGCGTCCACCAAGCTGGCGTCGGTGTCATCGCAATCAATACCACCCCAGGCATCGGAGTCGGCGCCATCCCCATCCGCGTCGTAATCAGAACCGTAGGAACAATCAGAGTTCACCCCGTCATACCAAACCTCACTGGCTGCCGGATTGATATCTGGGTTGTTGTCATCACAGTCTTTACTGGAATCGAAACCATCACCATCGAGATCGGATACCCGCAACATGTCTCCGCCATAGGCGCCTATGTCCGAATCTGTGCCGTCGGGGTCGGGGATCATGGGGTCTCCGGCATCAATCATCGGAGAGGTGGGTGCCAGCACCAAACTCACTTCGTCTCCAGGCATGTCTCCGGCAAACCATGAAAATTGTGGATCGATCCGAAAGTTATTGCCTTCGTCCAACACACTTGAGTCCAACTCTCCGGTGATGTCCAAAGGATCGTTGGCGTAGAAATTGTTGTACTCCAACTGGGCATAAAATGCGGAGTTCTCATCGTACATATGAAGTGCGGCACCACCCGTGTTGTACGCGAAAATATTGTTGCGGAATTCAACCCAAGAATTGAAGAATGCAGCCCCGCCGGATTCATGCATCGCTCTATTTCCGACCACGGAATTGTTGAAGAAGAGCGTGTATGGCGAGTTGCACAAAGCAAAGCCACCACCCGTCCGTGCGTCGTTGTCCAAGAAGACATTGTTGTAGAAGTCGGATCCGTCGGCGTTGTCGTTGATGTAAGCACCACCGCCGTAGTGAGCGGTGTTGGACCGAAAGACACTGTTCCGGACTTTCACGTATGCGGAGTCATCCGCGTACAAGCCGCCACCAAATGAGTTTGAACCCGCTTCGTTGCCTTCGAATAGGCACTCTTGAAACGTACTGTTGGAGACGTTTCGAAAATGGGCGCCACCACCTTCAAGCTTTGAGGAATTGTCCTTGAATGACACCCGCTCTAAACGGGATGGGTAGGTGGCGTCGAAGTTGGTGGCGTAAATTCCGCCCCCATAGTAGTTGCGGGCCCGATTTCCGTGGATGGTGACATCCTCCATGTCGATCATGACCGAAGAGGATGCATAAAAGGCGCCTCCGGCGTCCCGCGCGGTGTTGGATGAAACATCCAGAAAGGTGCCTGTGAACAGAAGTTGGCTGGCCAGGTACACTGCACCGCCATTTCGCCCTTCATTGATGGTCAGATCAGTATTGGTGAGGATGAACTCATCATACAAACCACTGAGTGCGATAGCACCACCGGAAGAATTGGCTTCGTTATAGATGAATTCAGAGTCGTTTACTTCGATTCGAAGTGGTGCTTGGTAATCTCCGTCCATGTAGATGGCGCCACCGTTACTGCGAAGAGATTTGTTGCCGGCGAATTCATTTCGTTCGATGAGCAGGGTTCCGAAGATTTCGGCGAAATCCACCAACTCCATTTCGTCCATGTCATCGTCATCCATCCACATCAGAATGGCGCCACCAGAGCCTCTGGAAGAGGAATTGTCTTCCCAGATCACATCGGTGAGAGTGACCGTTCCATCAATGGTGCGAGCGCACAGAGCGCCGCCACCCCATCGGGAGTCATTGTCGATGAATTCGCTGTCCGCCGCATTCAAATTGCTGGAACCGGTCATGTGAATCGCACCACCGCGTCCCCATCGTTGTTCAATGACTGTGACTTCGACCATTTCACCGGTTTCTTCATCGAGCTCTTCGCCCAACACTTCTTCGGTGTANCCATTGGCAATATTGCTCTCAAAAGTGGTGGTATCGATCATGACGCTGGACGTTCCCGATATGTGAAGGGCGCCTCCGTCGTATGCACGGTTTTCACTGAACTCACTGTTTGAAATTGCGACGAAGCCGTTCACGATGATCATGGCGCCACCGAACTGTTCATCGTTGCCCATCCCCGAAAAGAGGACATCCTCAAACTGAGGCGAAGCACCATGAATCAGAACCCCTTGATTCCAGGCATTGGTAATGGTGAGTGACTCGATCCGAGTGGCAGAGGTCTCGCCCGACTCAATTCGGATGAACATGTCGCTGTCACCTGCACCATCAAGGATGGTTTCGGTACGACCCGAGCCGATGAGCGCCACAGATTTTCCAGAAAAGTTGATGTTGTCATGGTAGGTGCCAGGCCCTACACGGATTTCATCTCCATCCACAGCTGCATCGATGGCTTCTTGAATGGTGGAAAAGTCACCCGAACTGTCCGAATTTACGGTCCACGTCGCTGCGAGCGAATTTGTAGAGACGAGTAGTAGCGTAGAAACCAGTAAGGACATCACAACCCCAAGACGTCGGTAGAATACCACTTGAGTCATGCATTCAGCATGTTGATGCGTACAGTTCGTCCAGTTTGTTCATCAAGTCTTCAGTTTTGAACGTGGACTCCACGTAGGTTTTGCCCGCTCGTCCAAGCTTGATTGCGGTGTTGGGTTCATCTGTCAGTAAGGAAATGGCATCCGACATTCCCTGTACATCGCCGGGTTGAATGGGGATCACCCCAGCCGCTGCCCAATCGCACATGCCGCCCCTGAGCATTGCGATGACCGGAGTGCCAACAGCCAAAGCTTCCACGCCAATAATTCCGAATGGTTCCTGCCAACGGCTGGGGAACAGCAAAGCACGTGATTGGCGCAAGGTACGACGAAGCGTGGCGCGATCTAGCCAGCCCAAAGGTTGGCTACCTTCAAGGTGAATGCTTTCCCGTCCCAGTCCGGCCACAAGAAGTGGGTGGTCTGTACCGGAGGTCTGCCAAGCCTGATGGGCAAGCGTTGTCCCTTTGTGTTGAACAAGACGCCCGGCGATCAGAAAACCATGTCCGGCCGTGACAGGTTCGCAGTCCATATCAGTTGGGGGGGGCAGGACGTGAACGTTGGGCACATTGAGCATCCGAAGTTCGTTCGCCATGTATTCACTGAGCGCGATGACCAGGTCGGTGTTTCGAAGTGCAGCAAGACGTTGTTCGGTCAACCCCAGCATACGACTTCGGTATGCATCATCCGGTAGACATCCCGAACAGTGTGAATCACTCATTTCATCTGTACAGGCGTTGCCGGTAGGCAGCGTCTTTCCAGGTCCAGGGCAGAACACGCGATGGTCTTGCACAGTCACGATGCTCCGATGTTTGGTGGTTTCCATCAGTGTGGTGGGGTTCATGACATTTTGAGTGTGTACCAGGTCTGCATCGTGGAGGAGCGGCAAAAGCTTGTCGATTTTCCCGGGGGTAGAGTCCGCGGATCGCAAGCCTGGAACGCGGACAAAATCAACGGAGCTTGGAAGCGTGACTTCGGCATCTTTTGCGCTGGCTGCGACGGTGACCGTGTGTCGAGATGCCATCGATTGGATGATGTCCAACAGGTGCCGTGGCGCCCCACCGTGGTGATTTAGTCGGTCCGTGACATACAGCAGTTTCATGATCCAGACCGTAGCATGGGGATGGATCTTCGATGACATCGAGCAGGCTGAAAATAAGAAAGCGCCGGTGGATGGTCCACCGGCGCCAGAAAAGAACAGCGGGTGTGCCGCTCTTTCCTTGGGGGTTCTTAGAACAGCGGTACTTCCGCAATGGTCGCTTCTGGATCGTCCATTGGACTCACCATGATGCCCAAGTCGGAGATGCTGAAGAGGTAGTCTTCAATCATCAGGCTTCGACGCATCTGTGGCACGAACGATTCTGTACAGTCTTTTTCGTCTGGACAGTACACGGCTTCTACCAGTGGGCTGTGGTCCACAAAACCGGTTTGGGTGAGGCCAGAGTTTGTGTTGATGGAGGCCACAAGCAGACCGGATGTGTACTCGCTATCGGTGTCCCAACTCCATCCGTAGACGGGAAGTGCGACGGTATCGTTGTGAACCAGGATGGCGTGGTGATCCCACAAGGCTTCGGACCACGTTGAGTCGCACTCCATGGTCAACTTGTCTTGTTGCTGAGGGTCTGAGAAATCAGACACATCGAAGAGGCTTACGGCTACACCGCTGATTCTTCCATCCCAATCTCCATCAACACCCACACCCAAAATGTGGTCATCACCGATGGGGTGTAAGTAGGACGAGTACCCAGGAATTTTGAGTTCTCCTTTCGCCACAGGTGCTGTGGGCTGACTCAGATCGATGGTGAACAGAGGGTCGACTTGAACGAATGTGACCATGAAGGCACGTTCACCTTGGAAACGAGTGGCATAGATTTGCTCTCCAGGGGCGAGTCCGGTGATGGCACCGATTTGGCTCATTTGGCTCTGCTCGATGTCGAGAACAAAGACGTTGTTGCCTGAGCGATTGTCATCTGTGGAGGTTCCCCACCACCAATCACTGTAGGTCGTAGAAACACGCAGCATGCCTTTGTACTCGCTCATCGAGAACTGGTTGTGCATGTAGCCATCCACTTGGCCTGAACCGGCGTAGTCTGTGTTGGCACCATTGAGTGAAAAACGGTGAATGTTGGTGACTCTTTCGATTTCAGAGATGCCGTCCCACCAGGCATTGGAAGATTGGGCAACATACAGGTTGTTTGAAGAGGCATACACGGTGGTGGAACCAGCCATCACAGAAGTTGCTTCTCCGGACATTTTGATGTCGCCGCTGTCCATGTCCATATGCACGACAGTGGTGATTTGTGGTTCGGAGATATCGCTACCATGAAGCACATCCGTACAGCTGACCAGTGGTTCGCGGGTACCATCTTCATGGGTGACAGAAGGCAGAATTTCACTGCTGGGGCGATCGCGCATAGCGTCTGCAATCAAGGGGCGAAGCTGACGTTCCAACCGGCTCTTGAACAGAAGTTGATTGGCAATGGGGGCGCGCCAGTCCCAATATCCTTCTTCGTCATACCAGACGTCCCACACATCTTCGTACACCTCTGCAGGCAGTTCGACCCGGTTGCTGAGAACGGTGTACACATCGGAGTCGATCATGCGGGCTGAGATAAAGTCTCCATCCAGCGCCTTTTTGGAAATGACACTGGGTTCAGATCGGTTGGTGATGTCGATGAGTTGCACGATGGTCTGAGTCCGTCCGTACCCACCCTCGTCCATGGTCCAATCGCTGCTGTACAGGGCGATGCGATCCTCGAAAAGAAACATCTTTTCAGAATGAACCCCTATATCGACCTGACCCACCACTTCGGCTTGTTCTGCTGGCCAACTTTTTACGATGGATAAAGTTCCATTTTCCAGTACATACACATAGTTACCATCGGTTTTCACCATGTCTGGTTCGTCTACGTTCGCTTCTTGAACATTGGTAGTGGAGTAGTCAGATGGTGAGTTTTCACCCGAACTCCCTGCTTCAGGCAGAACGGCTGAATCTTCACTAAGCATACCGCCAGACAAGCTGGACATGTTGCGAACGAATGAATCCGTGAGATGGTCGTTCATGGCGTCGCAACTCGAGAAACGTTGCAGGTCGAATCCTGTTCCAATTTCAGGGGTGACAGGATCGCATGCAGTGAGAGCAAGCAATGTCAGGAGAGAGAGAGAAGATTTTTCCATTTTATGCCTCCAGTGCATGTGGATGCTCTTCATGTATGCATGGAGTGTGCCAACTTTTATTTTGTAGCAATAATAGTCACTTATGCTTGTTCTTGTGCGTGCCGCGGGTGTGGTTGCACCCCAATGTGTGACATTGCTGTCGTGTCTACTTTGGGATCTCAAAGACCGTGGATTCTTCGAACTTCTGCGGGTTTGATAGACATTTCCGCAGGACATCGTCTACTTTTTCTCGAACCGCATCCGGTGCCAATTGGGGTCGCCACACCACCCATTCAAAACCAAGATCGGTAAGTCCGTGGACTCCATTGCAGCCATTGGGGATTTTGCTTCCATGGACCAATGCGCCTGCAACATCTCGAAAGAAAGGGTTTGCTGCTATCTGTGGGCTTGCCGTTTCCATGCCTTGCCCTTCAAGCTGGAATGGAATGGGCTTTCCGTGAATCGTTTGCTGTAGAAAGACGTCACCGAGAAACCGAGTTTGGTCGCCATCCCCTTCAAGAAAGGGAAGATCGATGACCGCGCCCGGGCCTGGCTGTGTGGACAGATAATGGGATGAAGCCTGGTCATGTGCTTGCACCATGGGAAGTGGCCATGGTGCGGGAGAAATCAGCACGATTTCCAGGACCATGGCCATGAATACCCATGGCTGCCATTGGGTTTTTATACGGCTCAAGCCGAGGGCAGCCAATAGGGTCATACACAGCATCATTCCTTGAACAAATCGGTCTACGCTATGGATGGTGACGTTGACCAAAGGAATGACGTAATAGGNCAGTAGATAGACGGGGTTTGGCAGACCCAGCAGGCTTCGGTCATGGTCGAGATAGATGCGGGGTCCCATGGCCATCAGCATCATCATGAAAGCCCCAATGGCCAAAATGGTCACTGTCCGGTTGCGTGACCGCAAGGAGAATGCGCTGAGAGCCAGAACAATCCATCCTGGGTAGGCCGCATACATCAGCTTTTCTGTCCCAACACTGTTGGTTCGAAGACCCGCTTCGCCTGGAAGGAAAAAATCCATCAAGCCCATGGAGTTGGCTTCTGGCACATCCAACGGTCCGATGGGGGCAGAGTGGAACAGCGATAGGGTCCGTGCCTTGATGGCTTCATCTCCTTGGACGGTACCGCTGATCAGCATGTAGGCGGGCAAGGCCACCAATAGTGCAGTAGCCAAGAGAACAGCGAGCCTGCGAATGCGGTCGCCATCGGTCAGTTGTGTTCTGTCGGAACGGATGACGTACACACACAGTCCAATCAATAGCAGTCCGGTAGTGATGCCGTGTGACCAGCAAGCCAAGCCTTGTAGAGCCAGCAACAAGCCCGCCACCACGGGTGATGAAAAGCCCGGAGTTTTCCACGTCTTGATGCTGAACATAATGACGAGCGGCATCGGCCAAAACACGGCGGTTTCACTGACTCCTGATGCGACCGGGAAGCTCAAAGACCATGCTGAAAAAGCAAATGCGACTCCGGCAAAGGTTGCGGCCCAATCAGAATCGGTGAGTGTGCGAACGAGCGCTCTACATGCAAAAGCAGCAATCCCCAAGTTTAGTATGAGCAGCACATTGTAGGTGGGGACAGGATCAAACACTGCGCGTATGGGCAATCCCAAGAGCGCATTGAAGGTATCGAGACTGAAAAACTCCCCACCGATGGGATGATGAATCAATTTGGTGTGAAGGGAAAGCCCCCCTTCTTCCAGCAGCTGGTTGACGACCCACCACTGACTCCACACATGCTTCAATCCATCGGCTCCAGATGCACCGATGGCTCCATTTTGTAGATGGACCAAGTTGGGTCCAAACACGAGCGCAAGAGTGCCGATGATGACGAGCCAGTGCTTGTTCATGGTGTATCGGTCAATAATGTGGTGACGAAGGGTGCCAATGCATCCGCAGCGATTTGATGTCCGGCACGAGAGAAGTGTGGATCAAATACAAGGTAGGGCCCTTCATCTTCTCTTTCTTGGAGTGCGGAAGTCAGATCGATCACAGGTAGATTCTTGGGGATCGCGCGACGAATCGATTTCGATGGGCCGGCTAAGTTTTCAAGATCTGGATCCAATCCAAAAGCTTCCCATGTGCGACGGACTCGTTCTGTATGGACCGCATAAGCTGGGGGAACCAGTGCCACCCCACAGATCAGTTTGAGTTGTGTACATGCAGCATCAAAGCGTTGAAGTGCTGTGCGGGTGGGTGGAATGAGTGGAGGGAGTTCCATCGGGTCTGCGAATGGCAGAATTTCTTCGCGGAACTCTTCGATCCGAAAATCATTTGTTCGATTGTTGAGATCGATGCTCATGAGGGTGTAGGAGACGATGCGAGAATATTGAGCGATGGTTTTGACCAGCTTGGAACGTGGAGGCGGAGGTACGGTCACTGGGGGGGCGACTTCTGGCATTCCCGGCGCTTTGGCCCACTCAGCATTGTCTCGGAGATCGTTGCCTGTATACATGACCAAGATGGCCGCATCGGCTTCGCTGGCTTCTGCGAGTTGGCTCATCCATCCAGTGGCTTGTTCTGTCCCATATCCAGCCACACCTGCATTCATCACCATCACTTCCGGTCCCAGTTGTTCGGTCAGGATGTCACTAAATGTGTGACCATCTTTTACCTGCAAGCCCATGGTGAACGAGTCGCCCAAGGCCAAGACTCTTTTCTCTCCACTTGTTTTTGCCGTGATGCTGGGTCCGCGGATTCCCAGCCGATTGAGAGAGACGTTTTTTGTTTTTGCGTTGCGAGCGGGGACCACGCGCAAGGCGGGATCGTTGGTGAATAGGCTGCCCTCGAATTCTCCTGTAGTGGCGACCAGTACCATTTCCGGACCCAGGGGAGGCATGATTCGCAACACACCTTCTGCGAGTGCCAGGGACACCAAGAGGCTTGTCAAAAACAACAACCCGCGCTTTTTGGTGAAGAATGGAGACTTTTTGGTCATGGCCCATCGTATCAGTCGGATATTTTTTTGGTCAGTACACTGTCTCGGAAGCTGGGTTTACCCCCGACTATGCCATACCCGTTAGTCGACTCGCCGGAGAGTAGATGTTGAATTCCCCCCGTACGGTTGCACAGGAACTCGCGCGCGCACTTGCGCAGCTTGGGGTGCGATACGCATTTGGGATGCCTGGCGGAGTTCTTTTGCCGCTGTTGGATGCTTTTCGTGAGGAAGGAATCGACTTTGTGTTGGTGCGTCACGAAGGATCCGCAGGCTTTATGGCTGATGTTTGTTCGCAGCTTACCGGTGTGCCAGGAGTATGTGTTGCGACATTAGGACCCGGCGTCACCAACTTGGTCAGTCCCGTCGCCGGGGCGCATTTGGAGCGTTCCCGTGTTTTGGCCATCACAGGTCAGATTCGGTCAGACTTGATTGGTACGTATACACATCAAATTCTAGATCAGGTTGCACTTTTTGAACCGATTACCCGTCATGCCACCTTGCTCACAGAGGGTGGGTTTTCCGATCAACTCCATGAAGTTTTCCGCGTTTTGCAGGGAGCGCAACCAGGACCTGTACATCTCGATATTCCAGCAGAGTTGTGGTCCCAGTCCATGCCTCCGATTGATTGTTCATTTGAACCATCATCCCAGGATTCAAACGCTGCAGAAATCGGGGTTGTGCGGACACACTTTGAGCGTTCTACACGTCCAGTGATCTTGGTTGGACTTGCCGATATGGCACCCGAAGCGGCTGAAGCGATCACTCGGTTGGCAGAAGTGTTGTCTGCACCGGTCATGACGACGTATCGAGCGAAAGGAATGATTGACGAGCGCCACCCATGGTCGGCGGGCGCATTTGGTTTGAGTCCCGTCGTCGATGAATACCAACAAGGTTTGTTGGCCAAATCTGATTTGTTGATTGTTATTGGACTCGATCCGGTCGAATTGCGTCCTCAGTGGCTGCCAGGTTGGCCATCAGATCTACCCATGATTTCAGTGAACAGCAGTACAGATATTCCCCATCCTGTAGCCGCTGAGTTTATCGGACCCACATCCACCATCGTCGAGTCTTTTGTGGAGTTCGGGGTGAACAATTCGTCGTCTTGGGTTGTGGAAGATGTCATCCAGCATGTGTCCCAATGGACAGACTTGTTTGATGATGGACCCGATGGACCCGCCGAAACAATTCGTGCAATACAGCGAGGGATGGGACCTCAGGCCTTGTGTTCGATGGATGTTGGCGCCCATAGAATCACCGCCAGTCATGTATGGATGTGTGCGGAGCCACTTCAGCAAGTACAGTCCAATGGTTTTTCATCCATGGGAACAGGCTTGCCAGGAGCCATTGCTGCCAAGCTTTGTTTCCCAGATCGGCCTGTGGTTGCGTTGACTGGAGACATGGGTTTGTGGATGGTGCTTGGTGAATTGGGCGTGGTTCAAGAGCGCGGCATGGATTTAGTGGTCGTGTATTTGGCGGATGAATCGCTCAGTTTGATTGAATTGAAGCAGGAACGAAGCGATTTAGTGAATCACGGTGTGCGCTTTGAAAACCCGGATGTGATTGCCCTGGGTTCAGCATTCGGTGGAGTGGGGCACCGTGTTCGGGGTGTTCAGGAGGTCGAAACGGTGGTTCGGGACGCGCGCGATTCAGGGGGTCTTCACATCATCGAAGCGGTGATCGACGCCACCCCTTACCGGCGGCAGATGTAAAACCGTATGTTGTTCAACTCCAAGATATTCGTCGCGTTCCTCGTGGTTGTCCTCAGCGTCTACTACGGACTTTCGGACAGGATGAAGATCTGGTTTTTGTTGATCATGTCCTATGTGTTCTATGGCTTTTGGGATCCAAAGCTGTGCAGTCTGATCCTTCTTTCGACAGTTGTAGATTACTGGTGCGGCCGGAAGCTCGGTGATTTGCCGGTCTCTCAAAGAAAGTCTCATGGCAAGCCATGGTTGTGGGCCTCGTTGGCTGTGAACCTCGGCCTTCTTGGATTTTTTAAGTACCACGACTTCTTTGTTGAGGAGTTTGTTCACGCTTTGGGTTGGGTCGGGGTGGCGGTGGATCCGCAACGCTACTTGCTGCACTTGGTTCTCCCCGTTGGCATCAGTTTCTACACATTTCAAACCATGGCCTACACCATCGATATGTATCGAGGGGACATTGAGAAGCCAGAGCGAGACTTTGTTCGGTTTGCGCTCTATGTAGCGTTTTTTCCGCAACTGGTCGCTGGTCCTGTGGAGAGGGCGCCGCACTTATTGCCCCAATTTTCGCGGCCCTTTCGACTGTCGACTTCAATGGTGAAAGAGGGCATTTTTCTAATTTTACTGGGCTTTGTGAAAAAGGTGGTCATCGCTGACAGGTTGGCTCGGGTCATCGAACCGGTCTTTGAAGTACACGCCAATGGTGCGGTGGAAGCGGCCACAGCAATGCTGTTGTTTACCTGCCAGATCTATGTCGACTTTTCGAGCTATTCGGACATTGCAATCGGCCTTGGTTTGCTGCTTGGATACAACATTCGACCCAACTTCAACCTGCCCTTTGTGGTGCCTTCCATTCCCGAGCGGTGGCGGCGGTGGCACATATCGATGAGCCATTGGTTTCGTGACTACATTTTCATTCCCTTGGGGGGCTCGAGAAGAGGAAAGATTCGGACACAGTTGAACATCATGATTGTGATGTTTCTTTCTGGTTTGTGGCATGGCGCCAGCAACAACTTTGTGATGTGGGGATTGTTGAATGGCGCCACGATGGTTGGCCATAAAGTACTCATCAGGCCGCTTCGGTTCAGCAGTGGATTGATGGAGCGCACCACCGTCACCCGTGTCAGCTACTACTACCTGTGCTGTTGGGTCACCTTCTGCACCATTGCGAGCATCAACATCTTCTTCCGCTGTCCGGATTGGGAAACGGCCAAGAGTTTCGCTCGTTCGATTTATTGGTCAGGGTTCAGCGATTACCTCGCATTTTTTCGCGATACCGATCATCTGGACGCGGGTTTGTGGAATGCGTTTGGTTGGGTCATTTTGGTGTTTTTAGCGCATGAAGCACAGCGCTATTTTGATGTCCGTTCTCGAATCCTCCAGAGTACCAAAATCTGGTCTGTGACCTGTCTCGCTGCCTTTTGGTGGATCGTTAACTTCGGGATCACCGGCCCTGAATTCATTTACTACCAGTTCTAAACATGCCCAAAGTCATCCCACCACCGCCACCACAGCCTTCCTTGGAAGAAACGAAGGTTGCTGTACGCCATGTTCGTTGGTTGGCGTTGTTGGCATTGGTTTTGTTTGGTTTGATGGCGTCCATGACCGGGCCGGACAGCTATTTTGTTCAGTATGGGCGAGAGAATGGGGCCAGCTGGAATCTATGGAAACTTCGGAACCTCGAGATGGAGCAGAGCAGGACGCATTCAGGTGGAAAGATCATTTGGCTGGTGGGTTCCTCGATGCTTCGGGACTCATTCAATGAGAAAAATCTGAACAAAGCGCTGGCCTCAAGTGGTTCTGAATTTCGCGCAATCAAGTTTGGGCAAACCCGTGGGGCGGCGGGCCTCTCAAGGGGTATCGTTGCTCAACTTCCCATTCGTGAAGGTGATGTTGTTCTTCATGGGATGAGCATCGAGAACTTGAGAAGGGATTGGGTGGAATTCTCCGGTCTCTCTGACTG
>PALY01000008.1 GCA_002707085.1 Deltaproteobacteria bacterium | reverse complement strand
AAGTCGGAGCCAGTTGATTGACGTGGTCTGGGGTTTGGGAACGGCGATCACCGACCGCACGGTGGATGTTCATGTGAAGCGTTTGCGATCCAAGTTGGGTTCTGTTGCATCTGAATATGTCGATACGGTGTGGGGTGTTGGGTATCGTTTTAATGTACGAGAAGACCCTTCTCTGGAAAACCAATGACACTTGAATGGACGCTTTTTGCGGTCATCTGTGCCTTTGTTGTTGGGCGCTTGACGGTTCGTCAGTCGGCTCCAAAAGTTTCTGTTGAACCTGAAGAAGGCCATACGCAGATTCCGGTACAGACGCTGATCGAAAATATGGATGCCGGAATCGTGGTGTTGGATGACAACAATGACATTGTGATGATCAATGGTCCTGGGCGAGAGATGGTTCAATGCCCTGCCGATCCGATAGGCTTTCCGTTGGAACGGACAGCGCTGGGTTCCGAACTTTTCTCCATCATGAAAAGGAAGAAATCGGATGCAGTTGAACTTTGTTTGGCTCATGCCTCAGATCGGTACATTCATGCCCGAGTTGTCTCTTCTAAAGGGTGGGTGGGCGCAGTTTTCGTGCTGCACGAGATTACAGAATTGAAACGCCTGGATGCGGTGCGCAGCGACTTTGTGGCGAATGTGAGCCATGAACTGAGAACTCCGGTCAGCGTGATTGCTGCCAATTCAGAAACCCTTATGGATGGAGCTTTAGAAGATACGGAAGTCGCACGAGATTTTGTCGGTGCGATTCATCGAAACGCTGTGCGGATTTCCAATTTGGTGTCAGACCTTCTGGATTTGGCTCGGATTGAAGCGGGCAGTGTGGAGTTGGAGGTGGAGGCTGTAAACCTTCATGGCGCAGTGAGTCGAACCATCGAAAGTTTGGACGCTGTTGCGAAAAGCAAAGGCATTGGTTTGGCCAATGAAACGGGGGAATCGCTTGAAGTACAAGTGAACCCAGATGCTTTTGAACAGGTGCTGATCAATTTGACCGAAAATGCAGTCAAATATGGTCGGCAAGGAGGCAAAGTGTTTTTTCGGAGTCATCAAACGCTCACTCATGTTCGCATTGAAGTGATTGATGATGGTGTGGGAATTGCCGCGGAACACCGACTTCGTCTTTTTGAGCGATTTTATCGGGTGGACAAAGGCCGTTCTATCGCGGAGGGTGGTACCGGTTTGGGACTCTCCATTGTGAAACATCTTGTGACTTCGATGGGTGGAGATGTAGGCATGGAACCCAACCATCCAACAGGCTCGGTGTTTTGGGTGACGATTCCAGCGGATTGAAGCTTCNGGGTAAAGCGGTTGNCACGACCGTATGGCCTGTCCGATGCGGAGTACACGATACCTCCATCAAAACGTCATTGAAATGACATAGTTGGACAATAGATGGTGTGTGCCTGAATAGATGGGCATGAGGAAATAAATAAATGAAAGCCTTAGATCACAGTTTCGCCGCGACTCTTTTGTTCGCAACCAGCACATTGGGTGTAGTCGGAACACAGACCGCTAATGCGGCTGAAAAAGCGGATATTGCATTGAGCGGAAAGATGTACGCTCACTACGGATACGACCTGACTGAAGTACCGTTTGAAGGATACGAAGAAGGGGACCCACGGCCCAATGAATTCGATATTGACCGTGTATATTTGACCAGCAAGGTAAAAATGAATGACACCTTGTCTGCTCGAATCACCACGGATGTGGGTCGTACCAATGACAAGAAATTAGAGTTGTTCATCAAATATGCCTACCTTCAGGTCAAGGCGACGAATGACATTAAGTTGCAGTTTGGTTCAGCAGGCACAGCGTATGTGGGCATGTACGATAAGTTTTGGGGCAACCGTTGGTTGGCGAAAAGCTTTACAGACCAAGAGAAAATTCTTGATTCAGCCGATCTCGGAGTTCATGCCAAGGGCGCTCATGCTGACGGGTTGGTGAGTTGGGGGGCGGCTGTAGTCAATGGTACTGGCTATGGAAACCCTGAAGACGACGCATCCAAAACGGCCCAAGCCCGTTTTTCCATTGACCCACTGAAATCAGGTGGCGAAATGTCTCTTCCTTTCACTGTGTTCGCGAGCAAAGATGTGTACACTTTGGAAGGTGAAGACGGCACCACAACATTGGTGGGTTCAGTAGGCTTCGATCACGATGTGGTCACACTTTGGGGAGAGTATGTCACCACCGACGATGGTGAGATCGGTGGCGCTGGACTATCCGCCACACTTGTCGGAAAAGTGAAAGACGTGGCCAATGTGGTCGTTCGGTATGACAGCTGGGATCCGGATACCGAGACTGAAGAGGATGCCCATACGGTGCTTCGTACAGGTGTCACTCATGACTTTGCCAAAAAGGTATCTGCGGGTTTGATCTATGAGGTCACCACCCTGGAAGCGTTGCCTGATGAACCGTCTAAAGGCGTGTTTGTACGGATGCAGGCTGGCTTCTAAAGCAATCTACTCTCACAGACCGAACCCCGGTCAACCTTCGGGTTGATCGGGGTTCACTTTTGAGCAATCAGAAGCTTAGCCGTAGCGGCCTTCAATGTAGTCTGCGGTCTCTTTGTGTTTAGGAGACACAAACATTTCGCCTGTGGCGGTGTGTTCGACAACTTTCCCCATCAGCATGAAAACGCATTCTTCGGTCGCACGTCGAGCTTGTGCCATGTTGTGCGTCACAATCAATATGGTGTATTGACCCCGGAGCTTCCAAATCAGTTCTTCTACGGCCTCTGTACCTTTGGGGTCCAGTGCCGAGCAAGGTTCGTCCATCAACAGGACCGCGGGTTTTACGGGAAGCAAGCGAGCAATACATAGCTTCTGCTGCGCTTCAAGACTCAGTCCAATTGCGGGTCGGTGCAGCTTGTCTTTGACTTCGTCCCATAGCAATACGGTTTGAAGCGATTCTTCAACCAACGCATTTTCCTCGTCTTTGGACAGNTCGCCTGGGTGGTGCAGTCGGTGTCCAAACAACACGTTGTCACGAATGCTCAACGGCAGNGGATTGGGTCGTTGAAAGACCATACCAATCTGTTTCCGCACCTGAATCAATTCGACTTCAGGTGCGTACACGTCGTGGCCAAGCACACGCACGCTGCCAGTGGTTTTGACATAGCCCAATCGTTCATTGATTCGATTGATGCATCGAAGGTATGTGGATTTTCCACACCCTGAAGGGCCGATCAAGGAAGTGATCTTTCCGGCTTTGATCGACAGATCTACATCGAACAGTGCCTGAAAATCTCCGTACCAGAGGTTCAGTTTTTCTGTGACAATGGCGGCTTGTTTATCCAAAACGTCCCTCCACATAGTCGCGTGTTCGTTGGTCTTGAACAGTGCCGGTGAAGAAGTCTTCTGTATTGCCCACTTCTACACACTCACCTTGAAGAAAGAAGGCTGTGCGGTCTGCGAGACGACGGCATTGTTGAACCAAGTTGGTGACCAATACAATGGTGAGTTCTTCTCGTAGTTCTTTCAGTACGTCTTCGATCCGCATGGTTGTCACAGGATCGACGGCGATGGAAAATTCGTCCAAGAGGAGCAAGTCGGGTTCTTGGCTGAGCGCCCGAGCAATGGTCAGTCGCTGTTGCTGCCCACCACTCAAAAGACTGCCAAGCGCGTGGAGCCTATCCTTTACTTCATCCCACAAAGCAGCACGGGTGAGACACTTCTCAACGATGACATCGAGTTCTGCTTTGTTTTTGATGCCTCGAATTCTGGGACTGAACGCCACGTTCTCGTAGATGCTCATGGGCAAGCCGACAGGAAGCGGGAACACAACCCCCACTTTTCGTCGCAAGGAATACAGGTTTCGCCAGTTCCGGACATCGACGCCGTTGTATGAAACCGTGCCTTCATAGGACATGTTGGTGACTTCGGCGTCCATTCGATTCAAGATCTTCAAGAAAGACGTTTTTCCACTGCCAGCAGGGCCAATGATTCCGAAGATCTCGTTTTTGCGGATATCGAGATTCACTCCGGAAAGTGCCGGTGTTCCATCATAGGAGATGGACAAGTCTTTGACTTCGATATGGACCGGTGGTGTGTCTACCATTTCCTTCTCCCACGGAGGTACATCCGAAATGCGATGGAAACAGAGTTCATGACCAACACCATTCCGATCAGGACCAAGGCAACCCCATAAGGCAATGCTTCAGGGACATTGGGTACCTGTGTTGCAACGACAAACAGGTGAAGCGACATCGCCATGGTCTGGTCGTAGACGGATTGAGGGAGAAAGGGGAGGAAGAAAGCAGCACCCGTAAACATGATGGGCGCGGTTTCACCCGCTGTTCGAGAGACTTCCAAAATTACACCCGTGAGGATGCCGGAAATGGCATTGGGCAACACCACTCGCCAAATGGTTTGCCATTTGGTGGCGCCCATCGACATACAAGCGTCTCGGTAGGCGTGCGGTACTGCCTGCAAGGATTCACGTGTAGAGACGATCACAATGGGCAGGGTCATTACGGCCAAAGTGAGACTGGCTGCCAGGATGGATGTGCCGAAGTCTAGGAAGAGAACGAATGCGCCCACGCCGAAGAGTGCATGTACGATGGAAGGCACACCGGCAAGGTTGATGATTGCCAGATTGATGACCCGAGTAAACCAGTTGTCGGGCGCATACTCGCTCAGGTAGATGGCCGCAGCGACACCTACGGGAACCGATGCAATCAGGGCCCCAATGACGATACAAACCGTTCCAAACAGGGCTGGAAAAATACCTCCAGCTGTCATTCCATTGATGGGGTCTTCGGTAAGGAATGCCCAAGATACAGCGGGTGAACCCCGAACGATCAGCATGAAAAGAACGGCGGTTACCGGTGCGATCAACGTGAGCGTCATGGCTGAAAAGAGGCGACTCACCCATCGCTGGGTACGCGCGTTCTTTTGATTCAGTGCAGTGGCTTCAAACATTCTTATTTCTCCCGAGGTCCGCGAACGACGATGTCTGCGGTCAGGTTGATGATGAAGGTCACGACGAAAAGAAGGATGCCGAGTGTGAACAAGGCTTGGTAGTGTTCGGAGCCGTTTGCTGTTTCACCGAGTTCTGCTGCAATGGTTGCAGTGAGGGCGCGGACGGAATCGAAAGGGCTGTCGGGAAGATTAATGGAATGCCCTGAAGCCATTAAAACGGCCATGGTTTCACCGAAGCCACGGCCAACACCGAGAAGGGCGGCCGCCATCAGTCCGTTCTTTCCAGCAGGCAACAGGACCCGGATGACGACTTGCCACTTTGTGGCTCCGAGGGCTTCGGCACCTTCGATGTATTTGTCGGGTACGGCCTTCAAAGCATCTTCTGCGATCGTACACATGATCGGTGCGCTCATTAGGCCAAGGATGAGTCCTGCGTTGAGTACGTTGAGGCCCACAGGAACATCAAAAAGCTTGATGATCAGCGGGTTCATGATGCTCAAACCGATGAAACCCCAAACAACCGATGGAATCGCGGCGAGCAATTCGACCAATACTTTCAGTATTTCTTTTGTGCGTGGAGGAGCGAAGACCGAGATGTAAATCGCTGCACCAAAGGAGAATGGGATGGCCGTCAAGACGGCAAAGCCGGTGACACTCGCTGTTCCTGCGATCAGTGCCAGTGTTCCGTAGGTTGGGTTTTCTTCGGATGTGGGTCGCCATAAAGGAGATGCCAAAAACTCCTTTATTTCAAAACCGGTCCCAAAGAAGCCCGCACCCTCTTTGGTAATAAACACAAAGATTCCAATGATGGCGACGATGGCAGAAATGCCCGCAAGCCACATGAATACTGCCATGGCACGGTCAACCCACCAATCGCGGGTACGACCGTCTTGTGTGTTGTTTGGTTTGGGACTTGCGCTGTTCATTAGCAGGCGTCTTCTCCACGCAGTGTCACCATCAGGTCACGGATATGAGCGCGAAGGTCGCGAGATAGCTCTTCCAAACGCGTATCGATCTCTTCATCACTGCCGTCGGGCCGGGGTCCCAGATTCCACTTTTCAAGAATTGAGTGGAAAGGGATTTGTGGAAGCTCTGTGTCGTCCGTTGGTACCAAGGTCACGATTACATGGTGTTTTGCGGGAAATTGAACCAGTTGGCCAAATTCCTTGATTTCCAGTTCGTCGGTTTCAAGGCCCAATTGATCTCCAATGCGTGCAAGGGCTGGATCAATCGCGCTTCCTGGTTCCCAACCGGCCGCGTTGAATTCTCCGGACTCTGGAAATGCTTTTCTTGCCATTGCCACGGCGAGTTGACTGACCAATGTATTGGTTCGATCAACAAACAGCACTTTGTAGACCTTTGGCTTTTTGGTCTCTCCGGTGGCCACAAAGACTGCTTCTTCGCAAATGTTTTTGGCTTGATCGCTCACCCTTTCGATTTGATCGAGAATGGTGAGGATGCGTACGACCTCTGTGCGAGGCCGTCCATCGTCTGCGGTCACGATGTTGTGGAACATTCTGTCGTAGACAACATCAATTTCTTTGGCGATGGGTTTGGTTTCGCGTGCCAAATCAGCATTCTCTTCAAGGAATGCTCGGGTGGCTGTGCGCAACATCGAGATGGTTTGGTCGGCCAATTCCCGAATGTCTTTCATCAGCTTTTCAGGAATCGGCTGGTTGAGTTGTACGCCCACTCGACCGATGGTGACCGCATAGTCGCCGATCCGCTCCAGTCCGATGTTCAAACGAAGTACCGATGACACGAAGCGAAGGGGGCCAGCGGCTGGAAGATGTCGGGCCACAAAAGTGTGGCACATGGCATCAATCGCTCGACTTTCTCGGTTGATCGGGTGGTCATCAAGGACCACCCGATACAAGCGTTCTTTATCGAAAGTCTCTAATCCTGTGACCGCTTCATTGACCGCTGCGCGAACGGCATCGGCGATGCCCGCCACCCGTTTCTGAATGGCGTTCAAGTCATGATTAAGACGTGCTTCGTATCGTTTCATCGGGACCCCACGATGGTTTAGCCACAGTTAACATCTCGAACGCTGGCGTAGCCTTTGTCGAGAATAATGCACTGACCGGTATCGCTTAGGATCCAATCCATGTACTCCTTGACCGCACCGGTTGGTGTTCCCGCTGTGTACATGAATAGTGGTCGGGCGATGGGGTAGCTGCCATCGGCTGCGGAAGGGACTGTGGGTGCCACACATGCACTGGAATCGTCCTTTTTGACGCATGGCATTTTGATGTGGTCGTTGGCGTAGGCCAATCCACTGTAGCCAATGGCACAGGGCGTGTTTTCGACCAAGTCGACCACGTCTTTGGAGCCGTGCATGTCGCGAGAGCCAAGCTTGTATTCACCCTTTCCTAAAACGGCTTTCTTGAAGTATGCGTAGGTTCCAGAGTTGTTTTGGCGACTCACGCGTACAATTTCGTCAGAAGGGCAGCCAGGGATGGTGATTCCCAGATCAGACCATTTTTCCGGTGCGCCACCTTCACCATAAATGGCTTTCAGTTGGTCGATGCTGACTTCATTCATGGGATTGTTTTTGTGGGTGAAAATAGCAAGNGCGTCGTATCCAACCACGTTTTCTTTGGGNTCCACACCGTTTGCTTTGGCNCTCTCAAGCTCTTTTGTCTTCATGGCGCGGCTGGAGTTGGCGATATCAACTGTGCCGTTGATCATCGATGAAATTCCTGTTCCAGAGCCACCGCCAGTGACCGCAATTGCGACGTTGGCATCAACATCCTTGTACGTTTCAGCCCAAGCTTGGGCGACGTTTACCAGTGTGTCCGAACCTTTGTTTTGGATGACGGTGCGACCATTTCTACTGTTTGTCGAGCCATCTTCGTTGTTTTGCTTTTGTGGTTTGCCACATCCGATGATCGCTACGGAAAAGATTATGTGGTGTATTGTGCGCATTTTTTGCTCCTGAGTCCATCGATTGGACTGGTGTTTTGATTCAATGCGACGGCAATCTATCCACAAGATGTGTCAGAATAATGACGATGTAGTGACGAGGTGATTTTTTTGATCGATCTTGGCCACGTATATCTGACGAGCGGCGAGTACCATGGCGAGAAAAAAAACCACCCAAAAACGCAGACCTACCGTAGTAAGTCGGCATGGCCGATACCGTTTTCAAACAGGAATGGTCACGGCTAGTTTGTTGCAACGTGGTCTCNATATGGATGATGCTTTCGCCATATCGAATGAACTTCGAGATCAGATTCGTGCTTTTGATGAAATTACGGCCGAAGATGTAGAGAGTCGGGTGCGTGTGTTGGTGAGTGATCGCCTTGGGATCCCCTTAGAGGATGTTCCAGTTCGTCGATTTACATCATCAGAATCACCGCCGATCATCATTCGATCGGGTTCAAAGACAGCGCCGTTTTCATCCGGTATTTTGTTTCGTCAATTGAGTACAACGGGGCTTGAATACGAAGAAGCCATGCGAATGGCCCAGGACATCAATCGCTGGCTATTGGCGCGTGGTTCGACAGAAATTGATGAAATTGCCTTGGAACAGGCGGTGTGTGATCGCTTCACGGAGTTTGACAACGACAGTTATGTTCGGCGGTATCGATTCACGTGCTGGGTCAGACGAACAGAAACACCTATGTTTTTGTTGTTGGGCGGTGCCACCGGTACAGGAAAGTCGACATTGGCAACAGAGTTGGCATTTCGGCTTGGAATCCGAATGGTCACCAGTACCGATATGATTCGTGAAACGATGCGGACGGTGTTGAGTCCGGAAGTGGTGCCTGGCCTTCACGACCACTCTTTCCGGGGCATGCTCCAGGGAGGAAAGGTACTCAGCAAACCTCGTGAACGGGTGTTGGCGGGGTATCGGCAGCAGTGTGCGCAGGTGGCTGCAGGGATTCGGGCAGTGATTCGTCGGGCGATGAGAGAACGGACTCACATGGTCATTGAAGGCACCCATCTTTTGCCGCCCTTTAATCGCTATGTTCCACCCGATTCCGACAGCATCGTTGCGGGTTTGGTCTTGGCTGTGTTGGATGAGTCAAAGCACAAAGCACGGTTTCCGCAGCGAGCGCAGAATCAATCAATGCGAGACCCCGACACCTATTTGGAGGCATTTCAGTCCGTTCGTTGGATTCATGATGACTTGTTGGGGGCGGCGGAAGATACAAATTCTGTTGTTGTAGCCAGTGAAGATCTGGATGTGACGGTTGGTGGCGTGATCGACTATTTGAGCAAAGCCATCGATTTTGAAAATCGACCGAGTGGACGGTCCACGATTTCCGTCCCTCGTATGGACGCTGGTACAAAGGGTCCTCAAACCTTGTTTCTGATTGTGGATGGAATGGGGGATGAGCCGAACCCAGCGCTTGGAGGTCTGACTCCGTTGGCTGCAGCGGACACTCCGACTTTGGAAGCATTGGCTGGACGTGGAGGACAGGGTCAAATCATGACGACTTCAGATCCTTTGAAGGCTGCATCGACGAATGAAGGTCTATTGGCTCTTTTGGGTCAACCAGAATCCAGCAAACGAATCGGACGAGGGCTGTTGGAAGCCTTGGGCAATGGTGTTCCTTTGTACCCAGGAGCCGTTGTGTTTCGAGGAAACCTGGCGACCACAAGTGTGGACGGCGCCCTTCTTGATCGNCGCGCAGGTCGGATTCGCGCTGGCGTTCGGGATTTGCTCGTTGATTTGGTAAATGTGACGCTACCAGGTGGAATCGTCGGACATGTGTTTCCTGGTCACGAACATCGATTGACCGTCATGCTTCAAGGGGCAGGGCTTTCCAGCGCTGTGACGGACACGGATCCTGGAGGAGAGGCGATCGTACAACGCACGTTGCCTCCGCAGGCTTTGGAGGACACTCCCGAAGCCGCGCGTACGGTGGATGCACTCAAAGCCCTCTTGGATCATGCTCAGGTTGTTTTGGACGCCCATCCATTGAATGCCGATCGGGTGTCTCGAGGACTGTTTGCCGCCAATTGCATCATTACGCGAGGAGTGGCGCGTGTAGATGATCTTCCACCACCAAGACACAGCCCCAGTGATGCCGCGCTGATTTCAGCATGTCCAACTGCATTGGGTGTGGCGCGTACGGTGGGCATGGAAGCTGCGACATCAGCAGAGATGACGGGGAATCTCGACACGCAACTTCGGGTGAAGTTCTCCGCTGCTGCAGAACTGATGAAGGAACGCCACTTCGTGGCCATTCATTTTAAAGGAACGGACGTGGCCGCTCACGATCGTCGACCACTGGAGAAACGCGACTTTATTGCCGCGATTGACAAAGAGTTGGGTCGATTCCTTTGGAAAAATCCAGACCTGGCTGAAGGGCTTCGGGTCGTCGTGTCCGCAGATCATGGAACGAGCTGCATTACAGGGAATCACATTCCGGACCCGGTACCCCTGTTGGTGGCGGATTGGTCCGAAGATGGAGACCCTGAGAATTTTGATGAAATCAGCGCCCGAAGTGGTGCCATAGGACTGATTCAACCCGGCGAGCTTTCGGAGTTGTTGTTTCCTGAAGACTCGGCATACGAACGAAGCGTGTAGGTGCTACATCCCCCGTCCGAAGAACACATAGACAGAGCCTGCGTCACTTCGTGCAGATGGTGATGCGATGGCCATGTCGTCGACGCCATCGTCGGTCCAGTCCGCGCCACTGATGATGGCCTTACCAGAAGAGTCACCTAAATTTTCGCCGGTAAAGATGGCATCTTCGACTCCGTCACTTCCACCCAAGACCCCATCTTCAAGGTCGGTGATGGGTCCATACATGAGGAATGTTCCACCGGTGATATGGCCATCCACCATTGCACCAGGCGCCCCGATGAGCAGATCGAGAATTCCGTCATTATCGAGGTCTGTATTGCCGGCAATCGCTGCGCCAACGTTGCTTTGGCTGTTGCTCCCTCTAAGGATGATGTCGGCCGAATCTTCCAGCTCAAAAGTTCCTGTGAGGTCCGGTTCAAGCATCAGGTAGGTTGCCCCCACATTGGTTCCGCCGTCATCGTTGTTTGGCGCCCCGATGGCGAACTCATCGTAGCCATCACCATCCACATCACCGATCCCGGTAACTGCAGTACCCGCTTCATCTCGAGCAGCGGCACCGTAGTAGGTGGCATTGGAGCTTGTATGAAGGCGGCTGGCGCCAATCGTGAAGTTTGTCGCGTGGCCCAAGATTAAGTACGCAGCACCGGTTTTGGTTCCGTGTTCACGGCCTCTACTGGTGCCAACGAGCAGGTCATCTCGACCATCGCTGTTCACATCACCAACGTATGAAATTTGTTCACCAAACCGCATGCCAGACTCGTTGGACGTAAACTCAGTGTCTCGGTCTTCGAATGAATTTTCCCCAGACCAGCGAGAGGTTTGTCCCATGAATATGAAGACGCCTCCCCCTTCTGAAGCATGGCCTTCGATTCTTCGCGCCCCCATGATCATGTCAGGCAGTCCATCACCGTCAAGGTCGCCTGCGCTGGTGGCGCTTCCTCCGAGGTTGTTTTCCTCGTGCATGCCATGAAATGAAGCGTGGGATGCATCAATGTTGCGGTCGCTCGTGATCGGCCCATAAATCAGGTGGACTTTCCCAGCATTGCGACCCAGTCCGTCTGGGTCCATGCCTGGGCTTCCGATGATGAGGTCAGCCGTTCCATCACCATCCACGTCTGAGACCCCAACTGCAGCACCTGTCTGGTCTTCAAACAACTCTCCTTCAATGGTGGCACCGGTATGGGTTCCGATATGCCCAGCGGTCATCAACAGTGGCCCCTCTAAGACGTAGACTGCGCCCGCATTGGCTTCGACGGTATCTGCAGAGTAGGCGCCGATAATTAGGTCGGTGATGCCATCCCCGGTGACGTCTCCACTGCCAAAAGATGATGCGATGGCATCGTCGGCTGCGTCGCCCCAGGAAGTATGGTCGGCCGTTTCAATGGCCACTTCACCAGACCATGCGCATGCTCCAGCGGTACCGTCACAGTCGTTGTCCAAGCCATCTCCACAAATCTCAAATGCGCTTGGATTCATGCTGGCGTCTAGATCGTTGCAGTCCCCACCTGTTTCAGACAGGTCGGATAAATCACAGGTCAAGATGGTGGTGGTTTCGTCTCCATATCCGTCACCATCCAAATCAGGGTGACCTTCAAAAGCATCCGTAATGTCTGGGTCGTCTGCATCCACCAATCCGTCACAGTCATTGTCGATACCGTCACAGATTTCATCTGCATCTGGACCCACTTCCGGGTCCGTATCGTCACAATCTTCGCCACCCAAATCGTCGGTATCAAATCCGTCGCCATCTCCATCGAGNGGCACAACATGAATGGTGACTTGATCTTGGGCTGCTTCACCGAGAGTNTCGATCGTATCGACNGTAAAAGTATGTTCGCCGATGGCAAGCGGTGAGAAGGTATGGGCGTTTGTGCCGTCGGATTCCAGGCTGGTTGGCGCTTCAGGAACGGGGGTGTCATCGAGGGACCAACTGATGCGAAGTGACTCGACGTCTTCTTCAGCATCATTTCCTTGGACACTCACTGTGATGGTGTCGGCTTCCCCGTAGACACGATCTTGTTCAGGGCTGGTAATGGCAATCATCGGGGCTTGGTTGGCGACAACACTGATTTCCACCTGATCTTTGCCGGTGTGTCCATCGGGATCGGTGACGGTCACACTGACCGTGTGGATGCCGATCTCCAGTTCGTCGGTCACAAATGTGTGGACCTTTCCATCGAGTTCCATGTCTCCACGGAGGGTACCCAGGGTGTCAGACCTCCACTGGACGTCCAAACTGGAAACACCATCGTCGGAGTCGTCGAGTTGAACACGAAATGCGACGGCAGACCCCGCAATGAAGGTGTCGTTGTCTCCAGGTTCCATCAATGTGGCTGTGGGGGGATCTTCATGAACCTTCAATCCAGCATCATTTCCGCACGCACCCATGAGGATGCACAAGAAGGCTGTGAAGGTCATACGCATGGGTGTTCTCCGGGGGCCGGCACAATCGTACACCGAAGATCGGATGAACCACTACATCTCGACAGTGCTGTCGCGATCAAAATTGAAATCAGTCTTTCGTGGGCGTACTCAACGGCCACCCACACCATGNGTGCAGGCCGGCTTTTGATTCAGGAGGGGACTGGAATTTTGGTTCACGATTACATCGGTCAACACTTGGGAAATCGCTGCATAGCCAGCCTCTGAAGGGTGCCAAGTGTCTTCAAACCCCCAGCACCGACGCTCGGTCAACGCATGTCCACCGTACCCATCAAGGTCCTGTCCAAGCGCCGTGATCCATGATGAAAGATCTTGCTGTTTGTTTTGTGCCGCGGTCATGTCATTGGGCCACAAGGTGAGCCATACACGGATTCCACGGGCTTTCGCGTCTCTTGCAATCGTTTTGAGATCCGCGATGGTCATGGCCACTTGATCTGCATCTTTTCCAGCATCAAGTAAATCTGGGTAGTGTGGCCTTGTCCATGGGAGAAGCAAATACCGGATGGATTGATACAGTCTGGAGGATCCGGCTGGGAGGCCACGGGCCGCTTGATACCAAGCTCTTCGCGCCGCAGGGATGTCTGGATCGGGCGCATTGTGAGGAAGGCCCAGGAGCAGATCATCGATGACCATACGGTCTCGAAGATAGTGCCAACGGCGAAGCATGTGGAACGCATTGGCGCCTGGCACACCGGCATTGACCACTTCGACTGTATCGACACCCAGACGTGTGGGAAGTGTCCGTTCAAGTTGGTCGGGAAGCGTTCGTCCTTGTCCAGCGCTCACCCCAAACATCCAACTGTCACCAATGGCTAGAATTTGCCGATCAGCAATGCGGTGGGATGGAATCTCTTTGTTTTCTCGGAGTCCCTCTGCGTTGGTGGTCACAGACCAAGGATGGGTACCGTCATGTTGAATCGACTGTGTGCCAGCCCTGGTGGTCACTTCTCCTCTTCGCCAACGTTCACGTTCGGTCGGATCGACGGGTCCACCCACGTAGGTTCGGCTGCGGTACAGCAGGAGTCCATCCTCTTTTTCCCACGCCAACTGTACGTTTTCTTCGGGTATTGCCGCCCGAAGGATCAGTTCGGTGCCGCCAAGAAATACTCCTGCAAAGAGCAGTCCGTACAGGAGTCGGCGATGAACGGGCAATCTCATAGTAGACCCACCCTACCGCGTATCAGTCGCCGGTGTGTTGCTCCGCTTCTACGAATCCATCCCAAAGTGTCTGCAGGATTTGTAGTGCCTCTTCAAAAATTTCTGGGTGTTCGCCAATGTCTTCCCGATTGAAGCTTTGCAGCAGATGTGAGTACAACTGATCCAAGTTCGTACACAGTTCGGGCGCTACCGAGAAGTCCAGAGAAACGTTCAGCCTGATGATGATGGCCGTCAATTTCTTACTTTTTTCGGCGGCATGTTCAACCTGCCCAGCCTTGGCAGCTTTGAGGCCTTGACTGCAGATTCGGAGCGCACCGGTGTACATGACGCTTAATCGTTCAAAAGGAGTGCCTCCCACCGCGAGTACACGCTGGTACATGCCTATTTCATATCGATTTGTGGGCGCCATATGCTTGTATTGTATCGTAACGAGGACCCGCTCTGCATGCTATTATAAATTGCAATGTCCGGGTTCGTGTTTCATTTGTATGGGACCTGTACAAACGCGTGAATATCTGTTCGTGTACAGTTTCCCAGGGTATGCTGTCTCGCACAATTGGAGGACTCATGTTTCGCTCACTCTTGATTATCGTTCTGCCCTTGGCCGCCTGTGGAGGACTCGCAGGAGAATGGGAAGGTGAATGTCAGACCATGGTGGCGAATACCTTGTACACCTACGAGGTTTCCATCGAAATTGAAGACGTGAAAAAGGGTGACATCAATGGCGCTGGGGAAGTCATCGACCAAGATGATGCACGATCCCAAGGTGAAATAGATGGCACCAAGGACGGATCTGATGTCACGCTCACCATCGAGTTTGATGATGGACTCAACAACGGTGAAACCTTCGAAATTGAGGCAGAGTTGGATGGTCGCGAACTGATTGGAGACTGTTCACTTGGAAGTCATGTCGGTGACATAGAACTCGAGCGTCAATAAGAACCGCTGATCAGTCGGGCGTGGTCCGGATAGCCTTCGGGAAGGATGGGCCACCGAGAGAGTTGTTTTCGAGCAGGGTTTAGGCCTGCGGGATCCAACCAATTTGTTTCATTGCCTGAGATCCAAGTTGCAAGGGCTTCGCCCACACCCCAGCATCCGCTCAATCCACTTCCACCCAAACCTGCGGCCCACCACAAGCCGGGAAGTTCGGGGTCTGCTCCCAAGAGTGGTTTGCGATCCGGCGTGTAGGTCCGCAGACCTGTCCAGCCGCTGGTCACACCCAGGCGTGCGATGGACGGAAAGTAGCGTTGGAGTTTGCCTTGCAGCAAGGCCCATTCCTTTTCTGTGGGTTCTCCCATGGATTCGAAATCCGTGGGTGGAACGACGGGGGTTTCATCACAGGGACAGGCCAGCCATGCGCCGTTTTTTGGCCGGACATAGCAGCCGACGTCATCCAACCAGCACCACGGGTGGGTGTCGGTAGCCATGGGGTCTAAAGCTGTGACTCCCACCATTCGTCGCAATGGAATGAGTGGGCGGTGTAGGCCCGCTTTTTTGGCCAGATGTGCGCACCAAGCTCCACCCGCGAGAACAACGAGGCCGGCGTATATTGGGCCGTCATTGGTGACCACTCCTACACATTGCCCTTCTTCGATCAACAGTCGTTGGACATGAGCGCCAGTATGAACAGAAGCCCCTTGCGTTTTCGCTTTGCGTAGAAAGGCTTGGACCAGAGAAGGGGCATCCGCGACTCGTTCTTCAGGCAGGGTCCATGCGGCCACCAATGGGGCGTCCTTCAGCGCGGCAGGTATTTGGTTTGTTTCTGTGGCTTCAATGGTGACGCCATGTGCCCGAAGGTGGCCCACAGCATTGTGAAGCCAAAGGGGGTCTCGAACCAGACCCAGGATGGCTCCAGTGACTTGCGAAGACGGTGGGTTGTCCCACAAAGGTGCCTCTTCGTTCAGGAAGTGAAACGTGCGTTGTGCAAGCGCGCGATCACACGGTTCTGCGGCCATTCTTCGAATCATGCCGGCATTTTGTTTGGATGCACCTTGCGCCGGAAAAGCCGACTGTTCCAAGAGGATTACGCTTCCAAGAGATGAAAGATGGTAAGCGGCGCTGCTGCCTGCCAATCCACCTCCGACAATCAGGGCATCTGGATTCATTACAATCAAGTCTCCCAAGTGTGCGGTAATCGACTAAGATAAAAGCCTCGGAGATGCCCGTGTTTGATCATCCACCCCCATTGGCTTCAGGGCGATACACGCTGAAACAGCCGCTTGGTCAAGGTGGGATGGCGACCGTATACGGTGGTTTCGACACCATGCTGGAAGTCGAGCGTGCAGTCAAAATGCTGAGTCCGGCATTGTGTCGCAACGATAAACTAAAGAAGCGTTTCTTGGCGGAAGCAAGAGCGATGGCCAAGTTGCGACACAACAACATTGTGACGGTGTTCGATGTTGGAATGGAAGGCGATGTTCCATACATCGTGATGGAGATGGTTCATGGTGGTTCTGTCATTGATTTGATGAACGAACATGGAGTCCAGGGGCCGGAAGTAGCGGGACCAATCCTTTTGGGGGTCCTTGCTGGATTGCAGGCGAGCCATGACAAAGGGATCATTCATCGGGACATCAAGCCTCACAATGTGCTGCTGAGTTTGGATGGCCAGCCGAAAATCACCGATTTTGGTATCGCCAATATGACGGAAGATGAACGGTCTATGACCAAGACTGGTGCCATCATGGGTACCTTGGCCTACATGCCCCCAGAACAGCGGCAAAATGCCAAAGGTTTGGGGCCGACATCGGATATTTTTGCGGCGGGTGCGACCTTNTTTGCAATGCTTACGGGCAAAGAACCGTTCGATTTGTACAACAAAGGATTGCAGGAAAAATTGATGCAGCCNGTCCCGGAGGGTTTGCGTCCCATCATTGCCAAAGCTTGTGATTACGATCCGGGTGAGCGGTATCAATCGGCAAGNCTGATGGCGATAGAGCTTCGCAAAGCATTGGTNTCGATGGGTGTAGAACTCACCGCTGACAACCGGATCCCAGTTGAAAGTAGAGAAGAACACACCATCTATTCTGAGGGTTTAGAGTCACCGTCATCGATTCCGGTCGTCGATAACGAACAGACGACCATTAATCCCAAAGAGGATTGGTTTACCACCAATGGAAATCGNATATCGGACAAGGATTACGGAACACAAGATGATGATTCAGCATCGGGTGGAACACGGCCGTACAGGGTCTTTGCCATGGTTGCTGTCGGGGTTCTTGTGTTGGTGTCCTCAGCCCACTTTTTGGTCACGGATACGGTGGATGATTCCATTGCCGTTGATGAAGGGGCGTCGTCTGTCGGCCAAGAAGTAGAAGTAGAAGTAGTTCCGCCAGAGCCGAAAGTGGAGGCGAAGCCAGAGCCGAAAGTGGAGGTGAAGCCAGAGCCGAAAGTGGAGGCGAAGCCAGAGCCGAAAGTCGAAGTGAAGCCAGAGGCGAAGCCGGAGCCGAAAGTGGAGGCGAAGCCAGAAGCGAAGCCAGAGCCGAAAGTGGAGCCGAAGCCAGAGCCGAAGCCAGAGCCGACGCCGGAGCCGAAAGAGGAAGCGAAGTCAGAGCCTGCTGAAGTCGTTCCAGAACCCGTGGAGACGGGGCCTGGCAAGTTGTCCATCAATTCAATTCCTCAGTCCACAGTGACGATTGGCGGGAGGAGTTTGGGTAAATGGGTGCGCAACGTATCGTTGGATGCAGGGAAGCATACGGTCGTGCTGATGACCGATGGCGGAGAAAAAAAGGTGCTTACCGTGGATATTCAAGCTGGAAAGTCCAAGGTGTTGTGCTGGAGTTTTGAACACAACACGATCTGTCCAACCTCCTCAAAATAGTGATACGATGAGACACCCTGTATGGGGTGTTTTGGAGTCGAGAATGTTGGCCCTCTCACTGGCCTTTCTATCGTTGATGTCTGTCGCGGATGCGGCTCCGGTTGTATTGCATGCAGAGTCCGATGCAGAAGCGGTACGTCTTGATGTTTTGAGTTCCGCCACTTCCCTCGATGGCGATTTGGCTGTGACTCACTTCGATGCGTTTAGGTCCAGTTTGGCCCCAGCCTTGTTGGGCGGTGTTGGATTGAAACCATGTTCCCAAGAAGTGTCCGACCCTTTGAGTGAGCTTCTGAAGCAAGCTGAAGGCAGCCTGTCCTACCTGGAGCTTGAGAAAGCAGGTGCAACGTTACAGTCTGCCCGGGATCAGTTGCTATGTATTTCTACCCCTGCGGACCCAAAGCAGGCCGCCAGAATCGGCTTCCTACAGGGTGTGATTGCCATTGAATCAGAAGACAAGGCATCTGCATGGGCGTCTTTTTCTCAAGCCGTTCGTTTTCAGCCAGACATTGCCTGGGACGAACAATTTCCCCCAGACGGAAACACGATCTTGGGGTTAGCCAAGGCGGAGTTGGAGAACTCTGCTCAAGTTTCGGTTGGGCTGATTCCAGGATTAGAAGAGCAAACCGAAGTTTGGTTGAATGGCGCTCGTTTACCCACACCCGCATCTGAAATGTCGGTGCCATCGGGTGCCAACTTGCTTCAAGTAAAGGGTCCACAAGGTTTGAATGGCTTTGAGGTCACCGTGAAAGGAGACACCAACCCACGTTTGTTCTTGCCATCGCTTATCCCCGACGATGCGCTTTCTTGGGTGCATACAGACGATGGTCAGCAAAAACTCAGTGCGGTCGTCAATCAGGCCTTTGATAGCGGTACATCGGTGATTGTGGCCCATGATGGTGGTTTGTGGCGGTCGGCCTCAGGGATGACCACGTGGGAGACGATTCGTCCGGCCAAAGGGTCGGGAGTGCCGCGCACAGTACGGCCTATGGCTTGGTTGAGTACAGGTGTGACACTTGGATTAGCCACAGCAACGGGTTTGATGTGGAATCGGGCTGCCAATGCCAAAAACAGAAGCGAAATCGCGACCCAATCCTTTGAAACTGCTGCGTCTACTGGGCGTGTTGATGTTGCAACAGCGCAGTACGAAAAGTCCATGAATCAACAGACAATCCGAACACGCGCTTTGGTCGTAACGAGTGTGGGAACAATGCTGACTGCAGGTGGAATCGTTGTCACCATTCCTTTGTACAAGGCGGAAAGGTGAACCGAATGTGGCTTTTGTTGGTTTTTATTGCCGGGTGTACGACCAAAGGTTTGGACGGTCCCGCACTTCTGCACCCGGAGTGGGTGCGCCCTCATGTGCCTTTTGAAATCGAAATCGATGAGCCAGTCGAGGGGGCGACATATACGTATTGGTGGTCACTTGATCACACCTATCGTGACGAGTTTACAGGTCCTGTTGTGACCCAAACGAACAGCGATCCTGAAGAAGGGTTCTGGCGGGTAATGGTGCAACTAGAGCTTGATGGGACTGTGAGCGCCCCATCCAGTGCGGCGATTGAGATCAGAGCTGCGGATTCTGACGAAGAGCCACCGGAAGATGAAAAACCAGAAAGTCAAGACAGTGATGGCGATGGAATCCCTGTCTTTTCTGACTGTGATGACGACGATGCCGAGAACACCACCCTGAAGGGTTCATCTGAAAGCTGTCCTGTGTTTGATTGTGCGGCAGTAGCATCGGTACATGAATTTATTGAACGAAGTCCAGAAACGGGTGCGTACTGGATGAAATGCGAAACCGATGGTGTGTCTGTCTACCAAATGTTGTGTGACTTTGATGCGACGGATGGCCCATGGGGGTTGGTCCTTACAACCGATGGGGTTTCCCCTGCCATGACCAACACCGCGGATAGTTGGGAAATGCCAGATGCGGATTCTGAGTTGTTCACCACAGCGCCACTGGTTCGATTGGGCAATACCGAAACCGTGGAAACCCAGGTGTCTTATGGTGCTGTGAACATTCCTGTGAATGCACTGCGCTTTTGTGTATTGAACGAAGATCCAGTGTGTGTATCCACCTTGTTTGATGCGGGATCAACATTGTGGGGTGCGGCATCGGGTGAAGGGGAGCTGTTTAGTACCGCAGGCGAAGTGTTCCTCGACGAAGATGTCGAACGGGCTGTGTTGGGTGAAACATCAGGCTTTATGGGTTTTTGGAAAGTACAGGACGAGGAAATATATCCAAGAATTGGATTCCAAGGGATCGACCTGGGTGATGTCATCGCTGAGTTTGGAGTCGGTTTTGCTCAAGGAGCAGTGTCTGAGCCAGACTCAGATTCGACGAGTGCAATGCATGCGACGGAAGGATGTACCGCTGGACTCGTGACTCGACCTCGTGGCGGTGACGACGGTCATTATTGTCATCCTGTCTCAATTTGGCTGAAGTAGACGGATAAATCTGTCTTTTTCGCATTTTTGCTCTTGCCAAATCTGGGCGCCGTTATAAACGGCCAACCTTCTGACAGGGTCCGTGGCGGCAAAGTTTGTCCCCTGTTCAGTTTGTTTTGTAATCCGCGGGTTCTCTCAACTTCGTATCCGTCCTCTAAAAGTGGAGGCAGAAGGTACGCAAATGGAGTTCCTGATGTCCATTCGATTGTCTGTAAAGACCATATCGATCTTATCAATTTTTGCTTTTGGAACTGGCTGTGCCGGTGACAAATGCGCTGAATCAGACTGCTCGGATACCGGTTCCGATATGCGTTCTGAACTTCCAGTCGATTTGGAAGAGCAGGACCAAGCGCGCAGTAGCTGGGAAGGCACCCCTGAAGGCGTCGGCTTGCTCGACTTCCTGAACGCGGAGTCAACCACTTTTGACGTGCTGGACAAGAACGCAGCTTTGGACCGTCGTGCAGCCGGTAACTTGATCGCTCATCGTGATGGTGGTGATCGTCGGTGGGGAACCTCCGATGATGACATCTACAACACGATTAATGAAGTAGACGCTGTTCGCTTCGTGGGCGCACGTTCCATCGAACGCATGATCATCTATTCGATGAACATGGGATGGGCTCCCGGTGCAGAAGACCTGCTCGGGATCTATGATGGTGTGCCGTTCACAGTTGCTGAGGCAGATGACACGATTGCTTTCGTAAACACGCTTGATGAAGACACACTGGACATCCAGTTGGGTCTTGACTCTCGTGCTTCAGAAAGCATTGGGATCGCACAGCCGCTTGAAACGATTGATCAGCTCTCTCGTCTGTATTTTGTCGGTCAAGGCGCTTTGACTGTACTGAAGAAAGAAGCAGTGACCAAGAACTAAAGAACACACTTCCCTAAAAGGAAGTCGGGCTCTTGTTTAGAACCATTTGGTTTTAGACAAGGGCCTTTCTTTGTGTCTTTGTCGAAGGATCTATATGGTCCAACGATCTTCGATGGGTCCAAAGCCGATTGCATGACGACCCATTTCAGGGATGTCGAAGAAGAGGCTTCCGTCCATGACATAAGGAATGTTGGCTCGGAGATCTCTGCCCGCAAGCAGGTCTTCTCCGAGATCTGTCAGGATGTGGACGCTTAGATCCAGCATGGTGTCGATATTGAAGTCGAACTGAATGTGCGCTTCGATTTCTTCTTGGGCCGGAATGGTGCGGAATTCGTGGTTTCCAAAATCACCATCTGCGACGCTTTCGGCGATGTTTGTGAGTTCATCTACGGTGGGCACAATGTCGGCTGCTGTCGTTACTTCTTCTGCATTTTCGGCATCGCATGCGCCCTCTGCGTTCGATTCTGATGCGCACTCAGGGTCTTCTGGATCGCAGAAGCTGATGCACACAGCACCCAAGTTTTCGTCATCGTAGACGCTTACACCCAAAAGGATTTCAACCAATGGGATGGGAACCTTTTCGTTATTGTTTGCGAGATCGAAAACGATGTCGAAGCTGAAAAGAAGTTTGTCTTTGGAAATGTTGTTTCCACAGATGGTCGAGTTTCCTCCAGCTTGGTGGCATGCATATCGGGCGAGTTCCCGTGCTGTGGGTTTGTCTTTCAGGTCGACTCGACTGAATTCGGCATCGGGGGGTAGGATCTCTCCAACGACATTTTTGACTGCATCACAGCCGATCATTCCCATGGTCAATAGGCCCAAAGCGCCCAAACTGGTCACTCCAACAATCTTGGTTCGATCCGATACGGTCAAAGGCATGTGTTTGTCCTCCACACGAATGGTCGCCCGTGCGTGGGTGACTTGGCAAGTGCAGACGAGGGAGCTTTCGTTTTATTCAAACGAAGTTCGTATAGAACGGCAGTGTTTTGCGATGCGCTCTCTGCGAATGCAAAGGAGTGCAAGAAGCATCAGAACAACATCACCCGTGGGGCGACGTGAAGTGGCGCAACTACATCCGCCTTTCTCTCCCACATGTTCGGCGGCCCCAACACCGGGAACACCGGGTGGTGCTTCCGTCGTTCCAGTGTCATCGCCGGTCGTTTCCCCATCCGCTTCATCATCGGGATTTCCTGTGTCCAGGTCCATCCCCGTGTCGTGTCCCATTCCGGTGTCCCAAACCTCTGCACCATACTCGTATGGTCCCAAGTCGGGTGCATCACCAACGAGTCGTTCTCTGCCGTCTAGGTCGGTATCAATACCAGAGATTTCGATGCCCGCATCGATGGCCGCTGAACCCTCAACAAGGTGGTAATCACCACCATCTGCATCAATGAAATCATCTGAGTTGGCGGTTTGATTTGCCATCCCCGATGCAGTCTGTGTGGGCAATGCGTCCGCCATGAAAAGGGAATTGCGAATGTCTATTTCTGCACCCTCAGCATCGATTGGAGTGAACATATTGTCGATGGATAGGCCGAACGTCGCATGGACGATGTTGAGATTTCGAATCTCATCTTCGTAGCGAACACCGCTGGACACATCATGAATCAAGGCGTTTTCGATGTTCACCCATGGTTCTGTAGGGCGCGCGTCTGTGGCACCACGAATCCGGAAGGCGATTGCAGAATCATGGACATGAATGCGGCGTAGGGTCGCATCGATGTTTTCCTTCATCAGGAATGCCGCTTGTGCGCCGCCGCCTATTCCGTCCTTAAATCCATACACGGTGGTGTCTTGAATGGTCAGAATCGCCCGTTCACCATCCGGGTAGGTCTTGGTGGTGACACCGTTGCCGCCAGGAACAGAGCCTGCGGGGAATCCATTTGTGGCTTCTTCCAGGGGTTCCGACCAGATTTCGCAATCCTCAATGGTGATGTTGTTCCATCCAGGGGCTCTTCGAGAGGCATCGAAATGGACTCCATCGCCAGAAAAAGTGTGGATGGATGTGTTTCGGATGACCAAGTCTTGAACTGAACCGCCGGTGATGGCGTGTGCGTCTTCGGGTTCATCATCGTCAGAGTTCCAACCCAAGCAATGATGGATTTGACTCTCTTCGATGAGTACGGATGAGGGCGCACCCATGTCGATACAATCACGGCCGCTGTGTCGAACCTCGACATGACTCAAGGTCAAATGGTGTGCCCCATCGCCAATATCGATGGTATTGGCGAGGCCATATTGACCATCGAAGACGATGTTGGTGAAGTTCCAGTGTGCGTGGTCGATTTGGATGACTTCACCAGAGGCTGTGATCACGACAGTGGCATCTTCGGCAGCACGTACGGTGATGGGATTGTCTTCAGATCCATCCACTTCCGTGGATAGATCTTCTTCCCAGGTCCCAGACTCCAATACGATGACATCGCCGCCAACGGCGGCGTTCATTGCATTTTGAATTGAATCCCCTGGACTCAATCGAATTTCGGCAGCGTTTACCGGATTCATGGTCCACATCAGTAACAACAAGCGCATGAAAAGCTCCGCTATTTCAATCGGTCAACGATGGGTGGAACTGGAGGACAAGTCCGTTACTCGCGCAAGAGAGATCAATCTGTGGGGTAGTCGGCGGTGAAGAAAGCGGACGGATTGGGCCGTTCCCAGGCGGGGAGTGTAGTCGTGCAAAACTGTGCTCTCATCTCAAACTCGCCCACCAAGTCAAATGGCCGCCCAAGGTCCCATTCGTGTTGAGTTTCAAAGGAGGAGCCNGGACCGATTTCGACTGAAATCGGGGTGTCGCCACACCATAGTCCTTCTATTGTTGACTCATGTTCCGANGTACCTCCCCAACCGTATATGAGGTGTACACTGTCAAAAATGGCATTGTCTCGGTACCGAGTGTACTCGAATATGATGGGGTAGCCACAGGGATTGTGTACGGTTCCGATGACGTTTATCGGGGCGGAAGCNTCGCATTCAGTACATGCCGTGTCCGGGTCTCTCACCTCGATTCTGAANGNTAGGCCTTCGCANGTGGAATCGGTGTCGTCTTCGGNGGAACCTGTGTCATCTTCGGAGGANCCTGTGTCATCTTCGNAGGATCCTGTGTCATCCGNNTCNGCATCCGCATCCGCATCNGCNTCTGCGTCGGCATCTGCGTCGGCATCTGCGTCTGCGTCGGCATCTGCGTCGGCATCNGCATCCGTATCTACATCGGTGTCTGCACCTGGGTCGTCGTCCTTATCGGAAAAGCAGCCCGCTATGCCGGTAANAAAGCTCAACAGCAAAAAGGTATGGTTCTTCATGGTCTATCCNCGTGATCGAAGCATACACCATCGNACCCAGCCTCNCATGTCGGACTATTCCTTGAGATACATGCAAATACAGGACGCGAACCCCATTCTATTCTTTGGTCAACGGTGCAGGAACTGAATGGGTCTGCAATAAAGATCAATCTGGAGGCCATGNGGATGTAAAGGTCACCGAGGCCCCTGGTCTTTCCGAAGCCAGGTCATTGGTACAAAAGTTCACTCTGGTTTCAAATTCTCCTTCAGTTGGAAANGAACCATGACTACTAAGAAGNCCCCAATCGTATTGGGTCTCAATGGATGAACCGGCCGCAATTTCAGTCGAAGAGTAGTCGTCCCCACAGCCTCCAGCGCTTCCTGTTGNACCCNNGGNAACCCACATGGCGACGGATTCAAACATGGTGCCATCCAGTCCAATCGAGTGTTCGAATGTGATGCTTTCATCACANGGATTGTGTACGAAACCGACCACAGTGAATGGNTCAGAGGAGTCACACTCGGTGCATGCTACATCTGGGTTTCTCATCTCGATGCTGAAGGTGGGACCTTCGCANGAGGAGCCTGTGTCGTCCCCGGAGGACCCTGTATCGTCCCCAGAGGATCCTGTGTCGTCTCCNTCCGAATCTCCAGTATCGTCTTCTGGTGCATCATCATCGCCATCCGCGTCTGCGTCGGTATCTGCATCCACGTCTGCATCTGCGTCGGTGTCGGAGTCGGTATCCGCATCCGCATCCGCATCTGCATCCGGATCAAAGGCTTCACCNTCTTGACCACCCATTTCGCCAGGTTTTGTTTCATCAGCAAAGCAGCCCGCTATGCCAATCAAGAAGCTCAATAGGAAAAGGGTGTGGTTCTTCATTGTAAATCCATGAATCTGTAAATCCGTGCGATCAAAGCATACATCATGAAGTTTGAGTCCGCCCACGTTTCGTTGGTGTGGGGGNNTACAAACAAACTTAGGTTTACAGTGTGAAAGTAAGCCCTGTGAGNTGCTCTGATACCGTCCATAAGCGCTGGGCAGTTTCAAGACTTTTGGATCGTTTGGTGCTGTTTACTTGCACAGGGGGGCCGCGAAGCTCAAACAGGTGTTTGGGACCCCAGTAGCTTCCACCTTTCGCATCTGGATCGGTGGCTGCTCGCAGTGTGGGCCACCCACCTCGTGCGGCACTTTGTCCTGCAATGGGACTCACCAGTTTTATGAAGAAAGTATGATCGGAAAGGGCTGTGTGGGCATAGCCAGGATGTGCAGCAACAGACCGTACGTCATGGCCTTTTTCTTCCAACCGACGTTGTAGTTCAAAGCAAAAAAGAAGATTTGCGAGCTTGCTTTGACCATATGCCAACCACGCCACATACCGTTTTTCTGACTGCAAGTCGTCGAAGTTAATGGTTCCCATTCTGTGTGCTGTGCTGGCAACAGAGACCACGCGACTTCCAGGGGTCGATACAAGGGTGNGCATCAGTCGAGCCGTCAGTGCGAAGTGCCCCAAGTGGTTGGTTCCAAATTGGAGTTCAAAACCTTGGGCGGTTTTGGTGTAGGGCGGGATCATCACACCCGCATTGTTGATCAACAGATCAAGCCCCTTGTATTGGTTGCAATATTGCTCTTGGAATCGTTCTACACTGTCGAGATCGGCAAGGTTCAGCTCCATGATGTGGACATCACCGTCTGGATGCTCAGNGAGGATGGTTTCTCTTGCCTTTTCTGCTTTGGCCATGTTTCTGCANGCCATGATGACCGAGCATTGTGCTGCAGCAAGTTCCTTGGCGGCATGAAATCCGATGCCGCTGTTCGCACCCGTAACAATCGCNATGCGACCACTTTGGTTTGGAATGTTCTTGGGNGTCCACATGATGAAACTCAGTCCTGTTGGAGAAATAACACGGGAATCTTCGTGACTTATGTGTGGCCACAGACGACGTCTGGCCCCTTACAGCGTTAGGGCGGGGCCATGATTACGGCACACGACCTCAGCAAGAACTATGGCGGCCAGACTTTGTTTGAAGAAGTCGACCTCCAACTCAATGCTGGAAATTGTTTTGGAATCGTGGGAGCCAATGGCTCGGGTAAATCCACGCTGCTTCGGATTTTGGCAGAACAAGAAACGTCCAGCGGGGGTCAGGTGACCCGAGTGAAGTCGGCCAGAGTGGGCATGCTGGAGCAGGATCACTTTGCGTATGAAGACACGCCGATCATTGAAGTCGTCATGCAGGGCAATGAGCTTCTTTGGAATGCAATCGTTGAAAAAGAAAAGCTTCTGGACCAAGCGCATGAACATTTCGATGAAGATCGGTATGTAGAACTCGAAGACATCATCATTCGTTTCGATGGATACCAACTGGAGTCCAAGGCCGCTTCCATTCTGGAAGGTCTAAACATTCCAACGTCACAGCATCGTCAGCCGCTCAAGATATTGAGCGGTGGGTACAAACTCCGGGCGCTTCTTGGAAAGGCGTTGGCCTCTGATCCCGACATCTTGTTCTTGGATGAACCCGACAACCACTTGGATATTTTATCCATCACTTGGTTGGAAGGTTTTCTGCAGAAGTTCAAGGGCTTGGCAGTGGTTGTGTCACACGATCACAGCTTTCTGGATGGCTGCTGTACGCACATCATCGATGTGGATTACCAACGCGCGATTTTGTACCGAGGCAACTATTCCAAGTTTGTGGTTCAAAAGCAGGAAGAACGAGCGCGCCGGGAAATTGAGATTTCACGAAGAGAAAAGGAAATTGCGGACTTGAGTGCTTTTGTCACGCGCTTCAAAGCCAAGGCCACCAAAGCAAGGCAGGCAAATAGCCGAGCCAAGCAGATGGAAAAGATGGTCATAGAGCCGCTGCCTCAATCGTCTCGACGGGATCCAACTTTCAAGTTCAAACAACGAAGAGCCAGCGGCCGTGACGTTCTGAAAGTTCGAGATGTGACCAAAGCGTATGGAGACAATCTCGTATTGCTCGATCTGGACTTTACGATGGAGCGTGGTGACAGACTTGCGATCATCGGACCCAATGGAATTGGTAAATCCACTTTGTTGAAGATCATCATGGGCGAAGTCGATCCCGATATGGGCACTTCCGAGTGGGGCTACGAAGCTGTCCCAGGATATTTTCCTCAAGACCACCAAGAGGTTTTGAAAGACCCCGAGCAGGACATCACCAGTTGTTTGTGGGATGTGTGTCCGGCTGAACCCATGGGCTTTGTGTACGGAAAATTGGCGGAAGTCTTGTTCAATCGTGACGACATGAACAAGAAGTGTGGTGTTTTGTCGGGTGGCGAGGCTGCACGACTTTTGTTGTCACGAATCGGGGTGGAAGCACCCACGGTTCTGGTGCTGGACGAACCCACCAACCACTTGGATATCGAAGGTATACAAGCATTGGCCAAGGGTCTTCGCGCATACGAAGGAACCATCATTTTTGTTTCTCATGATCGGTGGTTTGTTCAACAGGTAGCCACACGGATCATCGAAATTACCCCCGAGGGTGTAGAGGACTTTCCGGGTACATACGAAGAGCATTTGGCACGCAATGCTTCTGAAGATCACCTTGACTCACAGGCGGTTGTAGAACGCGCTCGCGAAGAAAAGCGAGAGAAGAAACGCCAGAAAAAGAATGAAAAAGACCGAAAAGAGAAAGCGGAGCGGCAGAAGCAACGGTCTGAAAATGAGTCGGGTGGTGGTGATCACAGCCACCGGAAAAAAACGAACAAGAAGAAGGGTAAGGGCCGCCGTTAGTCTTGATTGGACTCTATTGATTCTTCTGGACCCGCACCCAATTCATCGACCCAACCCGCTCGACTGTCAGGGAATGCGTCGCAGTAGGGTACATACGGTTTGATGTCGAGTACCGGTGTGCCATCGATCAGATCGCAGCCACGTATGTGTAGGACACCTCCCTCTACACCTTCCAGGTTGACTGCGGATAGTCCGATGGGGTTTGGGTGGTGGGGAGATCGGGTGGCCAGTACCCCTCGGCGGACACCGCCCCGAGGAGGTCGAACGAGTGGACCCCATTTGGGGTTCAAGTGAAGCCAGGTGATGAGCCAGACCCGATCAAAGCCATCGAGGTCCCGCAGTGCTTTTTCAGGAATCCTGTCGGTAAATATTTCAACGGTTGCAGCTTCAAATGCTTCAGGTCGATCTTTTCCGTGAATTCCGGCCTGCCTTGGTGTTCCGTGCCGTTCTTTATACGGAGAACGAATGATGCCAATCGGCTCGATGTGCAACTGTTCAGGAGATTGCACTACATCGGTGTGGTCTCGTGGTGGCNGCAGTGGCTTTTTCATGGAATCGGCTCCGGCTCCCCCGAGAGATAGCACCACCGGTTTGCATGATGTGCAAAGGTNCTTCGCTCAGCGAAAGAGCAATCTTTACCTTCTCGGGAAAGAGTTGCATGAAAGAACACTTGGTCNTTGTTTGTCTCGATGACTTCAAGTTTTTCAAATTGGGTCACCGAACAAAAAAGCTCGATTTCTTTTCTCCACGACGGCTCGTTGGAATTCCAATGTGGGCCATCCGGGTGTGTCGTATCGATGATGTACTGAACGGCACCGACACTGTAGGCAGTGAAGCGGGAGCGCATCAGGGCTTCAGGGGATGGGGCAGCAGCCCCTTTTAATAGGGGCAAACAACAGCCTTTGGCTTTGCGACCACTTGANCATGGACACGGTTTGTTGGCGGAGAGTCTCATAGGAAAGATGTTCTATCCGGCTCTTAGATGCTCGCCGCNAAACGTGTGCCTTGATCGAAAGCACGGCGGGCATCCAGTTCGCCAGCNTGGAAGGCACCACCGATGATGTGAACGTCTACNCCTGCGGCTTGTAAGGGGGCCAGAAGCTCTTGTTGAGATGTTTNACCCGCACAGATCACGATGTTGTCCACGGCCAAGGTTTGNGGNCTNCCGGCCACAGTCAGGTGCAAACCNTCATCGTCAATGCGNTCGTATTGGCATTGNTCGAGCATGGTTACATTTTTCTTTTTGAGTGCCGAACGATGGATCCACCCTGTGGTNTTACCAAGGCCAGCCCCAAGCTTTCCTTGTTTTCGTTGGCACAAGGTGATGGCTCTGGCTGGTGGAGGATCTTCATGGTCCATCAACCCGCCCGGTTCGCTCATGCGTCGATCTACACCCCACACTTTCAGGTATTGATCGATGGCATCGCCGGTTTCAGGCTGATGTGTGAGGTATTCAGCGACATCGAAACCGATACCGCCGGCACCAATAATGGCCACAGAGTCGCCGACTGCTTTATTGCGGGCAAGAACATCGATGTAGCTGAGAACTTTTGGATGATCGATGCCGGGGAGCTTCAACTTTCGAGGGTTTACGCCGGTGGCAATCACGACGGCATCAAATCCAGAGGAAAGCATTTCGGTGTTTGCTCGGGTACCCAAANGGACTTGGACTCCCGTGAGTTCAATTTGTTTTTGGAAATACCGCAGCGTTTCGTTGAATTCTTCTTTTCCGGGTATCTTTTTCGCCATGTTGAACTGACCACCGATTTGTTCGCTGGCTTCGAACAGGGTCACGGTATGCCCTCGAGAAGCCGCAGAGGTGGCGAAAGCGAGACCCGCAGGTCCGGCTCCGACGACAGCCAAGGTTTTTGGGNTGGTGGTGGGTTCTAGAGAAACTTCGGTTTCGTAGCAGGCGAGAGGATTGACCATGCAGCTTGCCCGTTTGTTTTGGAACACNAGGTCGAGGCATGCTTGGTTGCAGGCAATGCAGGTGTTGATTTCATCTGCCCTGTCATCATTGGCTTTGTTGACCCATTCCGGGTCNGCGAGAAATGGTCTTGCCATACTCACCATGTCTGCATCTCCNGATGACAGTACTTTTTCCGCGGTATCGGGCATGTTGATTCTGTTCGATGTCACAAGCGGAATGGAAACTTCGCCTTTTAGTCGCGCTGTGACCCATGTGTAGGCCGCACGTGGGACCATGGTTGCAATGGTTGGNACCCGGGCTTCNTGCCATCCAATGCCGGTGTTGATGATACTCGCACCNGCGGATTCGATTTCTTTGGCCAATTGAATCACTTCTTCCCAACTGGAACCATCTTTGACGAGGTCGAGCATGGACAGTCTGTAGATGATGATGAATTTGTCACCGACCGCTTTGCGGGTGCGGGCGACCAATTCCACCGCGAACCGAATCCGGTTTTCGTACGAACNTCCCCAGTCATCGGTGCGCTTGTTGGTACGCTTTACGATGAATTGGTTGATTAAATAGCCCTCTGAACCCATGATTTCGACACCGTCATAGCCAGCTTGTTGAGCTTTCTTTGCACAGTTCACGTAGTCACGAATTGTATTTTCAACNCCGCGNTTGGAGAGGGCTTTTGGTTTGAATGGGGTGATGGGTGACTTGACTGCGCTGGGGGCGACAGACCACGGCAAATAGGCGTACCGTCCAGCGTGCAATATCTGCATGGCAATNCGNCCACCGGCTTTGTGGACTGCATCGGTAACGACACGGTGCTTCCAGACTTCATAGGTGTTGCTAAGTTTTGCGGCGAAGGGTTTTACGCCTCCGGCCAGGTTCGGTGAAACACCGCCCGTCACGATGAGTCCCACACCTCCTGCTGCGCGGGCTTCGAAGTACGCCGCCATTTTGTCGAGTCGTCCCCATTCCTCTTCTAGGCCAACATGCATTGAACCCATCAGTACGCGATTGGGAAGGGTGACACCGCCGATGTCAATCGGTGACAAAAGGTGAGGGTATTTTGGATGCGGGTCTACAGACACAATGATTTCCGAAAATGAATGAGTATTCAGTGTAGCCCATTCATTGGATTTCTGTTGTGCATTACCGCACGTGTGTCACGGGTTCGGGGTGTTGCGAACCGCCTAAGACGCAGCCTGTTCGCAAGCCATAAACGCTTGGATGCCCTGTCTGACAAGATCCACCAAGAGCGTCACTTCTTCTTCGGAGAGTAAAAAGTGTGGGGTGAATCGCAAAGAGTTTTCGCCACCGTGAATCACACCCAGGCCATTTTTTCGGAGCCAGGTTTCGATGCCGTTGAAGCCAACCACTTCGATAGATGGATCGAGTTCTGCGGAAAACAGAAGTCCAGTGCCTTGTACATGAATGACCTTTTCAGGGAACTCAACCATCAGCCCTTTGAGGCCTTCGACCATTTGTTCCCCGCGAAGTCGGATGTTTTGGCGAATTTCGTCGGTGAGGTTGTCCAGTACAGCGCACCCGACTTCAAGAGCTCTTGGGTTGCTGGTCATGGTGTTTCCGTAGACGCCACGTACGTACAGTTGAGAGGCACGTTCATTACAGGCGAGTACGGACAAGGGATATTGGCCGGCGTTTAGTGCTTTGGAGTACGTCTCCATGTCGGGTTCTTGGCAATCTTCAAACCCGGGGTAGTCCACGATTGAAAGATATCCAGTGCCGCGGATACCGGCTTGAATGGAGTCCACCAACAGTAAGCTTCCGTGTGCCAGTGTGAGTTCGCGTGCAACATCGTAAAAGGCGCGGTCAATGCTTTGGCCTGGATCGCCTTCACCCATCACAGGCTCCAACAACATCATCTCAATAAAGTACCCATCCGCTTCTGCTTGAGCATATGCAGCGCGCAGTGCATCGATGTCATTGACCGGAGTCGTGATCAGGTTTTCATTGGACGCATGGGTCGCCAGGTTCTTTTTGTATGTTCGAATACAAGAGTCAGATGCCTGCGCAGGACGATCCGTACGGCCGTGGAAGGAGCCAACCAGGGACAAAATCTTCACGGGCTTGTTTGCGTGTCGACCACCAGGAGATGTTTGGTTGAGTGCATTCACATCCGAAATACGGAATGCTACCGTTACACTCTCGGATCCTGAGTTCATGCAGATGAACTTATCGAAGGGGCAGTGCCCACGAAGTTGGCCGATTTCTGCTTTTAAACGCTTTGAAAAACGAGCATGACTGATGTTGGGCGTCATGATGTTGGCCATCACGTGGGTGTTGCTCATCGCGTCCATAATCAAGCAAGGAGAGTGCCCCAATCCAAGCATGCCGTAGCCACCGTTGTCATGAATGACTGCACCGTGAGTGGTGATGATCCAGGGTCCTGCTGCTGCCATCGCAACATAAGGGTTGATGGTGTTGGCCGGATAGAAGTTGATGAATTCGGATTGGAGAGAATCGACGAGTTTTGTTTCATCTCCGGCGAGCAGTTCACCGTATTCTTCTTGAAGTTGCTGGTGGATTCTTGCAGCATCTTTGATGGCTGCGGGGAGTGAAGGGTCAAGTTTGAAGAATCTCTCCAAAATGTCATCGCTAAGACCGAGCGTGACTCGAGTTCCTGCATATTCGCGAATCGCCTTGAGTGTTTCCATTGGTCCGTTCATGCCATCCTCCGTATGGGCGGAATACCCCACTTGAGCGGGGTCGGCACGTAGAGAAAAGATGGTATTCATATGTTCTCGACAAACCTCCTTTTTCGGCCAATTTAATTCTACGCGAAATAGGGTGGTTTTTTATGCTGGGGTCATTGGCCGGGGTTTTTTCGTTTTCTTGCGCGGCTTTCGATCCCGGTCAGTTGTTGGTTCATTGATCGTCCGGTAATCATGTCGCGTACCCAGCCAGGTACCGCGGATTCAGGCGATGCTGCACATCGGTAAATCAGCCGTGTGCCTCCATTGACTGGGTATGTCTGGTATGAACCATCGGCCGCATTGAGTTCGTTTACACGCTCGTCGTCCATCCGAAACGTGATCCATCCGTTGGCATAATCAAAGGTGTACAGCACATGGAATTGTGCCTGCACACCAAACATGCCCACCGTCCACTTCCCACCAATGGTGTTGGGTTGCCGAAGATAGATCGATAGGTCCTGGATTGATGGAACCTCATCTACTCTGGCTTGAAGATTCATGACTTCTTCCAAAACGATTTGATTGGAAGCCTGCACATCTAAGATTGCGGTGATGCTACCCGAAGCACCTTCCCGAATCACCAGTTCACCGCTGCCGATGAGTTTCTGTTCAGCCGGGGTCAGTTGAATGGGTTCCGGGACACCGGCCATGCAGATTTGGATCAAAAGTAGCAGCCACATGGATGGTTTTTACCCAAAAATCTCGGTGTACCCTTCCGGATGGAAGCCCACGAGAAATGTGTCTCCAGCACGAATGGCGGGGGCGCGTAGTGTACCGCTGCGTCCCAATATTACGCGCGCAATCTCTTCATCTGACACATCATTGCTCAAGTCAAACTTGATGAGCTTTTTCCCCTTCGATACCCAGATATGCTTGGCATCGCGGGCGAGGCTCAAAGCCTCTTCTTCATGAATCTTGATCTTGTTTGCGATGACAAATTCAGGTTGCGAGATGTTCTTGGGTCCCAGGAACTCCTGGGCGCGTGTGCAACTCGTTCAGGACTTGCGGTGGTAATACCATTTGATGTCGGTCGTCATGACGTCTCCTCATTTGCATGCAGGCCTATCCTCCTGCACCGATATGCTCCAGACCTTGATGCACATGCTTGAGAAAGAACGGTCCCGGTTCATTCGGTGGGTGCGCACGTGGAGACACCGGCTCCGACCACATCCATTCCTGTGTCTCCGGACACTTTGGTCATCACGCCACCGGATGTGACTCGGTATACATCCGTGCTGCTGCCCATTCCGTAGGTTCGAATGAACACCCAGAACTCCCCTCCCCAAGTGGCAAAGGCAAAGGTGTCGATGTCTGTTGGGTTGGGCATGCTGCCCAGATTGATGGTATCGACAACGGCTCCATCGGTTTTATTGACTTCCACGAGTTTTGCGGGGCTTTCTAACGGCAGAATGGCCCATAGTTCTCCATCTGCATTGCCCGTTAGTTCAGATTGGCTCGGCAGGCTTCCGATGACAGAGAGGTTCCAGGTATCGGTGTTGACCACAGCGATTTCGTTGGAGTTTGCGACATACAGTTGGTCTCGCCAGGTGGAACCACTGTTGGTTGCATACCCCATGCCGAAACCACCGAAGTCTACGTCATAGGACGTTTCCACACACTCCATCGATTCCAGGTCTACTTGGTATACGGTGTTGTCGGAGTAGCGAACGTAGGCGTAGCCGTCGCGTGAGACCGACATGGATCCTGGAGAGCCCGCGAAGATGCCACAATCCAGTTCACCGACCAAGTCAAAGTTGTAGTCCGTGGGATCGAAAAGGTAGATGGCTTCGTCAGTTCGATCGATCACATAGACCAGGTCAGATGTATGGTCGCAATCGTCTTCTGGAGGCTCTTCTACATCGATGGGTTCATCGTCTTCGGTTGAGTCCTCGTCTTCTGGCATTTCCTCATTGTTTGGCTCTTCGTCTTCTGGGTCTTCTTCTGAATCTTCCGTTTCATCTTCGCGGTCCCAACTGATGCCTGTGTCTACAGGAACATCGCTGACGCCATCGGCGCCACCATTGAGCGAAGAGATGCCTGTTTCTGTGCATCCATATGTAAAGGAAGAAGCAATGAGTAGGATGATCTTGTACATAAATTCGCCTTCCTTTTTTGATGTCGTTTTTTACTTTACCGACGAAATAGCGACAGAAAAAGCGATAAATACTGACAAATAAGGTTAGGATTTTTGAACTATGAATTTCACACTTGATCAATTGTTGGCTTTAGATGCCATTGCCCGAACCGGCTCTTTTGCATCTGCAGCATCGGAACTACACAAGGTACCGTCTGCAGTCAGCTACTCCATTCAAGGGTTGGAGTCTGCTTTGGGTGTGGATGTGTTTGACCGTAGCCGCCGCAAGGCGGTGCTGACACCCGCAGGACAGCGGCTTTTGGATGCTTCCCGAGAAGTACTCGACCAGGCTCGAATGCTGGAACGAGTGGCTTTCCAGCTTCATGATGGTTGGGAACCAGAACTTCATGTGGTTGTAGATGGCGCCCTTCCCATGAATGCAATCATTCGCTGTATTCGTAGGTTTTCCGATCCTGATGTTCCGACAGCACTACGGTTGAATGTCGAGTACCAAGAAGGGGTTGTAGATCGCTTTGAAGAATCGAAAGGCGATTTGGCATTGGTGATTGGTTTTGACGGAAATGGGGATGATGATGGGTATGACTGTACGCCTTTGGCAGACCTAGAGTTGCTGTTGGTTGCCTCTCCTGAACACCCTCTTGCCAGTGAGGTTGTGACTGCCGAGAATAGAAAGGAGCATGCAGAGTTGGTGGTGAGAGACTCTTCACCCCGGTTTGATCGTCGGTCGAAGGCATCGTTTATGGGAAACACGAACGTGGTGTTTCTCTCTGACTTTCACTCAAAGCGTATCGCTCTGGTTGAGGCGGCCGGCTACGGTTGGATTCCTCGACATTTTATTGAGGACGACCTGCGAGAAGGAAGGTTGGTCGTGCTCGAAGCAGAAACCAGCACCTGGACCTATTCACCCCAAATTGTAGTTCGGAAGGGCCATTCACTGGGTCGCGCAGGTCAGTTGTTTTTGGATACCATGCACAGTGTGGCCACCTGATCAGTCATTTGACCATAGCTTCATGACCATAGAGAGGATGGAGCATCCCTCTGGTTAATAGAACATTGTGATGGGCAGTTCGATATCGAGGCTTTCTACACACCAGTTTTGACCACCCGGTACAGGGGTTGATTCGTACGTTGTGCTATCGATTGTCACTTCGCGGAAGAGGGCGTTGCGCAGGGTCGCGTTGAACATGCCGCCGCTGGTACTCATGGAAGCGATGTCCAAGGACCCTTGATCGACATAGTAGACTTTGTCGCACATGTAGTCGTCACTGCAGTTTTGAATCACGTATACGCACAACGCACAGTCTTCATAGTTGGTACCCGAGAGAGAGTAAGAACCAGGGCCAGAGGGACCGTAGTAGGGTTCAGCTTGGTAGCTTTCGATTCGAAGTTCATCAAAGGGTACCGTTTCAGCATCGCGTGCTTGATACGTAAACAGAGGGTGTGCGGGATCTCCGTTGTCTTGAATGGCTTGATGAATCAACGCGGGAAAGTCGTCGTAGGTACAAGAAGTGGAGCCCCCCCCTGAACCAGAAGCATCATCACCGCCTCCTGAGCCATCATCGCTTCCCCATCCGGACTCATCGTCTGAAGGTTCATCGGAATCGTCTTCATCGGAAGATGCAGGAGTTTCAGAGTCGTCATCGACCGCTACCGGTGCCGTACCTGTATCGCCAACAGGAAAGGTCTTGATTCCAACGTTGCATCCCCATGCTGTGGATGAAATCGCCACCACACCAAGCAGTCGCAGCTTGATGGCTGAAGAAGAAATGGATGTCATTGGAAACCTCATGAACGTTGAAGGTTGTTTTTTGCCGACGATTTCTCGTTGGCTGCTCTATGACTACCGGAGATTAAAGATCACAAACAACGAAACGTTTTGTTCAAATAGATCAGTAAAACTGATCAATTGATGAGTAGGGCTTTTCGTTGGTCGTTCATCATGGGAGCCGTGTCGCGATTGCCACCGGTAATGAGGGCTACGCGTCGAAGGCCCACGACCTGTGTAAGCGCTGCGACAGAAACCGCGCCTGCACCCTCGACGCTCCACGGTTCACATGTTTCTAGAGATTGCATCGATGATTGCACTTCTGATTCTGTGACCAACACCACCTGCGAGAGATTCTGTTCACACAACTCTCGCGTGATGTGTCCGGATTCACGGACACGGAGTCCATCTGCAATGGTCTTTTTCGGACGAATCCGGACAGGGCCACCCCGCAGGTAGCTGGCCAGCGCATCAACCCCTTTGATTTGTACGCCAACCGCACGGATCCCTGCATCCTTCAAGACCAAAGACGTTCCTGCTGCCAAACCGCCCCCACCAATGGGAATCAAGACAACGTCAGGCTGAAGATCGAGAAGCTCCAGAGCCACGGTGCCTTGTCCTGCGATGACATCCGGATCGTCAAAAGCATGCAGCAGGCGGAATCCATGTTGGCGTGCGCAGTATTGGGCCCATTTGAGACTGCCTTCAAAGGTCTCGCCCATGAACACAACCTTTGCACCAAGTTGCCGTATCCGGTCGACTTTCGATCTTGGTGCATGGACTGGAACCACGATGATGGCTTCCAGCCCCACATGGCGTGCGGCCCAGGCCACACCCGCACCGTGGTTGCCCGCAGATGCTGCAATGACCGTTCTTCGGTCATTGCGTTGTATCTGTATCAACAGTGCGTTGAGCGCCCCGCGAACTTTGTAGGCACCGGTGAACTGGAGGTTCTCTAATTTTAGCCAAGCATCCCGGTCGTGGCTGTACACAAGGGGTGTGGGCGACAAGATCGGTCGCAGCCGCTCTGCGGCTTTGTGTACATCGTTGAGGGTGACTCTTTTCAGGCCGCCCATTTTCGAACCCGAGTGAGCCAGGCTGTGTGTTGTGGCAGCCTTCCATGCACCAGGTCTTGGTACAAAGTCTGCAATCTGCGCGTGACGGGACCGATTTCAAATTGGGTGTTGTCGATGCGAGTCACGGGTGCAACCTCTGCAGAGGTACCCGTCAGGAAAACCTCATCTGCGTTCAACAGTTCTTTGAGGTAGACCGGTCGCACTTCTGCTTGCGCGAGAGAGATGATCGTGTCCCGGGTGATGCCTGGCAAAGCATCGTGGTGTTCTACAGCGGTCACAATGCCATTTTTCACCATGAATACATTCTCTCCAGTGGCCTCACAGATTCGTCCATCTGGGTCTAGAAAAAGAGCCTCTTCGAATCCCGCTTGTGTGGCTTCCCGTTTGGCAATGATGGAATTTACATAGGTGCCGCACAATTTCAGTGGAGGGACCGAAGAGGCGGGAACCCTGCGCACAGAGGATGTTTTCATCCAGACCCCTTTGTTTTCAGCCGCTTCTCCTAAATGGGACTTCCATGGCATCGAAGCCACGACAGAATGGGTGACCAATTGATCGCCGACATCTAAACCCAGAGAACCTGCTCCATAGAAGATGATCGGTCGGATGTACGCACTTTGATGTTGGTTTGCATGCAGAACATCGAGTGCCGCTTGGGACAGTTGATGAATGTCAATGTTCATTCCAAGGACTTCGGCGCCAGCCTGCAGTCGTTTCATGTGTGCATCAAGACGGAAAATCGCGGGACCATTGGCGGTTGGATAGCAACGAATGCCCTCAAATACACCCGTTCCATAATGAAGTCCGTGTTCAAGCAGCGTACAACCGCTCTCGTCGCTCGTGATGATGTTTCCATCGACCCAGATGTAGGGTGTGTTGTTGTTCATGTTGTGATCTCCACGTGTTGTACGTCGTACAGTTTTCTGAGTTGGTGAATGAGTTTTTCGATGGGTCGTTGTGCGTTCACAGTCAGGCGCAGCATGGTGGTGTGCGAACCTACGGGCACAGCAGACACTCTTTCCGGCGCGTAGCCTCGTCGTTCAACCAAACCGATCGTGCGAACCAGCGCGCCTTCCACGGAACGCAGATGGATGAGCAGTTGATGGTTCATTTCGATTCTCCAGTCATCATGGTCGAGTTGTCGTGACCAGGCGGTACGAATGGCCAGACATTTGCTTGAGGATCGACGGCGACGTGCAAGAGTGCAGGACCCTCTGTATTGAGCAGCCAGTTGATGGACTCTGCTTCTTGGTCGCGTCTCCACAGTCGTGAAGAGGCGATCCCAAATGCTTCAGCAACTTTCGAAAAGTCCGGATTGTCGCTGAGGTCTGTTTCGCTGTACCGCTTTTCTAAAAACAGTTCTTGCCATTGACGCACCATGCCAAGACAGCTGTTGTCCAAGACAACAATCTTTACGGGAAGATTGTAGCGTTTGAGGGTCGCCAGTTCTTGTACATTCATCATGAACGAACCATCCCCACTGACGTTTATGACCGACGCTTTGGGTCTTCCCAGTTGGGCGCCAATTGCTGCGGGCAGTCCGTACCCCATGGTACCCAAGCCTCCGCTGCTGAGATGGTTTTCTGGCCGATGTATGCCGCAGTGTTGGGCCACCCACATTTGATGCTGACCGACATCACAGGCGATGACCCCATGAGGCCCTTGTGCTGCCGAAAGCATTTTAAGGAAACGAGGGGCATACACTTTTTCATGCGGAGGTTCATAGTCCCACGTGTGTTCGGCTTGTAGTCGCTTGCATTTTTCTCTCCAATCAGCGATTTGGAGCGGTCGTTCCAGTTGATGACACAGTGTTTCCAGGGCGGGTCCCAAGTCTCCGACGATGGATACGTCAGCAGCCCGCACTTTTCCGACTTCAGAAGGGTCGATCTCTACGTGCAATACTCGAGCGTGGGGTGCGAATCCGGAGAGCTTTCCAGTGACCCGGTCATCGAAGCGCGCGCCCAAGACGATCAATAAATCGGACGCTTGTACCGCTTTGTTGGCCTGCTCAAGGCCATGCATGCCGAGCATGCCCAAGTTCAGAGGATGGTTTGGCGGCAATAATCCCAGTCCTTTCAGGGTGGTCACTGTGGGGATGCCGGTGGTTTCCACGAATTTCCGGAAGACATCGACAGCATCGGCCATGCCGACGCCACCGCCAGCATAGATGACCGGTCGCTTCGACATTTTGAGTAGCTGAATCGACGGATGAATGTCTGTCACGAGCCTGGTGGGTTCGGGATTTGTGTGTGGTTTGGGTTGTTGAACCCGAACGTTTGCCAGTTGGACATCTTTGGGCAGATCGACCAAGACCGGCCCTGGTCGGCCCGAGCGAGCGATTCGGAATGCTTCTGCCATGACCCAGGGCAGATCGGTGGCTTCACGAACCAAGAAGTTGTGTTTGACCACGGGCATTGTCAGCCCCATGGTGTCCACTTCTTGGAAGGCATCGGTACCCAACACTTGGGTGGGCACCTGACCGGTCAAGGCAACCATGGGGATGGAGTCAAGCATGGCATTCGCCAAGCCCGTGACCAAGTTGGTCGCACCCGGACCGGAAGTGGCCATACAGACCCCAACCCGTCCGGTCGCCCGGGCGTATCCATCCGCAGCAAGCGCCGCCCCTTGTTCGTGTCGGCATAGGATGTGTCGAAGATCTGAACTGTGCAGGGCGTCGTATACGGGAAGGATTGCACCACCCGGATAGCCAAACAGCACATCCACGCCCTCAGCTTTGAGGGCATCAAGGACTACTTGGGCTCCCGAACTTGGTGCGACGAGTCGTCTTGCGGTGTTTGGACTCATTTTGCCGACGCTCTTGGTGCTTCTTCTTGGAGCCAAGCCATCCGAGCGCGAAGCTGCTGACCGACCTCTTCAAGAGGGTGGTTTAGATCTTCTTGCATCAACGCTTCGTAGCGTGGGCGGCCTTCTTCATTTTCATTGATCCATTCTTGAGCAAAACTCCCATTTTGGATTTCAGAAAGGATTTCTTTCATTCTTGTACGTGTGTCTTGGTTCACTACCCGAGGCCCCCGGGTCAGGTCTCCGAAACGAGCGGTTTCACTGACATCTCGATGCATGCGAGCAAATCCACCTTCATGCAACAGGTCGACGATCAATTTGAGTTCGTGCAGACATTCAAAATAGGCAACTTGAGGGTTGTACCCAGCCTCGACAAGGGTTTCCCAGCCGGCTCGAATGAGTTCAGTCACTCCACCACACAGTACAGCTTGTTCACCAAATAGGTCGGTTTCTGTTTCTTCGGCGAATGTTGTTTGCAACACACCAGCCAAGGTTCCACCGAGGGCATGAGCGTAGGACAGTGCCCGTGATTCTGCTGTTCCGGTGGCGTCTTGATGAACAGCCAAGAGGCAAGGAACGCCTTGTCCTGCTTCGAACTGAGTTCGTACAAGGGCGCCCGGTGATTTGGGAGCGATAAGCGCTACGTCCACATCTGCTGGAGGACGAATGCGGTTGTAGTGAACATTGAAGCCGTGACTAAACATCAAAAGGGCCCCCGGCTTTACGGATGGACCTACGTGGTTTTCCCATACTTCTGGTTGAGACATATCAGACACCAGAAATACGATGACATCTGCATCTTGTACGGCATCCGTCATGGTTTGGGGTTGCCAACCATCGACCAAGGCTCGATTCCAGCTGGCACCTCCAGGACGAAGGCCTAGGGTGACATTCAGCCCTGAATCACGGAGATTCAACGCTTGGGCGCGCCCTTGACTGGCGTAGCCCAAGACAGCGATTCGAGAAGATTGAAGAGGGGCCAGGCTGGTATCGGCGGCGGTGAATAGACGGTTCATGATTGCTCCAGAACTGCACCGGTGTGCAGCGTTGATGTCCGAACCATGGTTGAGTTCGGATTGGTTTTTTGATTCAGGGTGGTTGGCCGAGCGACTTGAGGTCGCGGAGTGACCAGAAGATTTGGAAAGCCTGTGACTGCACCTTCCGATGCTGATGAAACCAGGGCCGCAAATTTTGCCAAGGCTCCCCGGGTGTACTTGGGGGGTGGCGGTGTCCAATCATTGTGACGGGCCGATAAGTCTGCATGAACGTCGAGTCTTCGTGTGGTGACATCGAGCGTGATCAAGTCACCGTCGCGTACGAATGCAATTGGTCCACCATTGGCGGCTTCCGGTGCGATGTGACCCACCATCAGTCCATGGGTAGCACCGCTGAACCGTCCGTCGGTCACAAGCGCTACGCTGTCTCCCAACCCCCGCCCAATCAGGGCGGCGGTGACGGCCAGCATCTCTCTCATGCCCGGTCCACCGCGCGGTCCTTCGTAGCGGATGACGATCACATCGCCTGCATGGATGTCACCATTTTGGACGGCATCAAATGCATCCTCTTCACGGTCAAAAACACGTGCAGGGCCTTCGTGCTGCAGGGTTCCGTGCCCGCATAGTTTGACCACACACCCTTCGGGGGCCAATGAACCATTGAGGATGGCCAACCCACCGCGAGTCTTGAGTGGTGCATCCACACTGTGGACGACCTGTTGACCCAAGACTTCTTCTGCATGGTGGGTCAATGCGTGCAAGCTTTGTCCTGAAACCGTCTTTTCGTCGTGGAGCAGCCCAGCTTCAAGCAAACGGCGAACCAACAACGGACTGCCACCAGCATCATGGAGATCGGGTGCTGTAAATTGACCTCCTGGCTTGAGGTCTGCGAGAACGGGAGTGTCTGCACAGATTCTATCGATGTCGTGAAGATGAAAATCCAGCTCAAACTCTCTGGCCAATGCCAGCAGGTGAAGCACAGCATTGGTTGAACCACCGGTTGCAGCGACCGACGCGGTTGCATTTTCAAGGGAACGGACCGTTACAAAGTCTTTGAGCCGACGGTTGCTTTTGATCAGGTCGAGAGCAAGTTCTCCGGCTTTGAAGGCCGCCGAATCCTTTCGCGGATCCATGGCCGGTAGATCGTTCATTCCCATTGGAGACACACCGAGAAAGGTCAAAGCGGTGGCCATCGTATTGGCGGTGAATTGCCCACCGCATGCACCCGCTCCTGGACAGGCTGCGCCCTCAAGTTCTTTCAANNCCTCTTTGGTCATGNTTCCAGCGCCCACCGCGCCCACGGCCTCNAACACATCTTGGACGGTCACGTCGCGGTCTTGGAATCGTCCGGGTTTGATGGACCCGCCGTAGACAACCAGGCTCGGCAAATTGAGTCTTGCCAGCCCCATCAATGTGCCAGGAATGGTTTTGTCGCACCCCNCCAATCCGATGGCTGCATCAAATTCGTGAGCCCCCACCGCGAGTTCTACAGAGTCAGCAATGACTTCGCGAGAAGCCAACGATGCNCGCATNCCTTCTGTTCCCATNGTGATNCCATCGCTCACAGCAATGGTGTTGAATTCGATGGGGGTACCGCCAGCTGANCGAATGCCTTCTTTGATGTGATGAGCCAAGCGACGCAGGTGGACGTTGCAGGGTGTCATCTCGGTCCAGGTGTTGAACACAGCAACAAGTGGCTTTTGGAGATCTTCNTCGGTCAACCCAGTTCCGCGCAGCATGGCGCGAGCAGGGGCTCTGTGGAGATCGTGGCGAAGCGAGTGACTGGACATGGTTTTTCCGGCGTTTGACGTGGGTGTGAATGACGACGAGCGACAAGAGGGGACACAGAGCCAGATGCGGAGGGGCCAAAAACAAAGAACCCCGCATCCGGGGGTGCGAGGCCTGTGAGGGACGCGAAGAGAAAGCGTCGTTAGGCTCGCACCCCGGGAATAATGATCGGGGAGGGGTCAATAATTGTGTCGGTGATCAATGCGATATGGCGGAAGTACATGGCTACCCCTCCTTTCTTGGTTGAGAACCTACGCCAATCGAACAAACAAAAAAAACGTTTTATTTTCAACTATTAAATCAAAATATTTGATTTAAATAATGCTGATGGTTCAAGCGCTTCTTTCTGCGCCTGCCGTGCTATGTTGCATGCGTTCTCACAGGAGATGTCCATCATGAAGAGTCTGTTACTGATCAGTTTGCTTGTTGCCTGTGCCGAAAACGGCACGATTGTTGAAAATGAAGGTCCAGATGCGAACCTTGCAGTGGATGATACTGATCATGATGGCGATGGGTTCAGTGAGAAGGATGGTGATTGTGATGACACCGATCCGCTGATTTTTCCGGAAGCAGCAGAGAACTGTGAAGCTGTGGACATGAACTGCGACGGTGAGCTTTATGAAGGGGCACCCGACGCACAGTTGGGCTACCGCGATCGCGACCAAGATGGCTACGGTGACATCGAATCCGATGCTTCTTTGTTTTGTGGCGACCTGCCTTCAGGGATGTCTTTGGACAACACAGACTGCAATGATGACCCTGAAGCGGATGGGTATTTGATCAACCCTGGTGCGGAAGAAGCCTGCAATTTGGTGGATGACAACTGTGACGGCGATGTCGATGGTGATCCGACAGTGGGCGGTACCTGGTATTTTGATGATGACGACAGCGACGGGTTCGGTATGACCGATTCGGCTGTCTACGACTGTTCTGCGCCCTACGGACATGTGGAAGAGCCGGGGGACTGCGACGACGATGATGAAACTTCGTATCCAAATGCAGATGAGGTGTGTGATGGCATCGACAATGACTGCAATGGAGAAATTGATGACAATGCCACAGACACGGCAATTTGGTACGAAGACACCGATTTAGATGGCTATGCGGGTGTTGATGCAGCGTCTGTGATCCAGTGTGAAGCACCCGATGTAGAAGGGTGGACCCAGTTGGTTGGCGATTGTGAACCCAGCGATGGCACCGTTCACGTGGGTGCAGAAGAATTGTGCGATGGCATCGACAACAACTGTGATGAGAACATCGATGAAGATGTCACCACGACCTACTACCAAGACGTAGATGGCGACGGGTACGGTGGCAGTGCAGTGGCTTCAGAGTCGTGTATGGATTTGGGTGATGGTTGGAGTTTGAACAACGACGATTGTGACGATGATTCCGCCGATGTACATCCGATGGCAGACGAAGTGTGCAATGGTCTTGATGACGATTGCGATGGTGGCANCGATGTNGACGCCANNGANNCNGTGTTGTTGTATGCAGACACAGATGGCGANGGNGCAGGAGATGNGGNNTCNNCNATGATGACNTGTCCNGGNGANGGATGGTCNGCAACTTCCAATGACTGTGATGATTCAGATGCTNCTTCNACNACCACCGATGTGGATGGTGATTGCGACGGCGCACTTACGGCCGAAGATTGTGATGATGCAGACGATGGTTCCACTACTGTGGCCACCGACGGCGATTGTGACGGCGTACTTACGGCCGAAGATTGTGATGATTTAGACGATGGTTCCACGACCGTGGCCACCGACGGCGATTGCGACGGCGCACTCACAGTGGATGACTGCGATGATGACGATGATGCCCGATACCCAGGCGCCATCGAAACCATCGACGACGGCATCGACCAAGACTGCAATGACTTCGATGCCATTACGTGTGAAGGCAACTACGATTACGCAGAT
>PALY01000007.1 GCA_002707085.1 Deltaproteobacteria bacterium | reverse complement strand
TTTGTATTTGCTTTAATTTTAAGTTTGACTGGTGCGGCAATGGCCGATGGTGCCTGCTGTGATGATGGCTACTGCACCGAAGAGGCAGAAGACGTTTGCAATGGCGGTGGCGGTTCTTTTTACGGGGACGGTTCGACCTGTGGCGATGCCTTTGTCGATTGTTCCGGAACAGCGCCCGGAGCCTGTTGTATTGACGACACTTGTGAAGAGATGATCGAAGAGTTCTGTATCGATGCTGGCGGTACCTGGTCGGGCGCATTCAGCACGTGTGCCGATGTAGACGTTGAATGCGTTGAGGACGTGGCCCCTGAAGGTGCGTGCTGTGTAGACGATGCCTGTGAGCAGTTGATCGAAGAACACTGCATTGACGCGGATGGCATCTGGTATGGCCCTGGTGTTCCATGTGATGACACCAAGGTTGAATGCGAAGAGATAGTCGAACCTGAAGGTGCCTGCTGTGTCGATGACACTTGCGAGCAGTTGATCGAAGAACACTGCATTGACTTGCACGGTGTTTGGTACGGTGAAGGAACGGCGTGTTCGGATGTCGGTGCGGAGTGTGAGTCAGACCCAGACCCCAAAGAAGGTGCGTGCTGTGTAGACGACACATGTGAAGAACTCATTGAAGAACACTGCATCGACGCTGGCGGCACATGGTTCGGAATTGGTACTTCATGTGTGGACTACGAAGACGAGTGTGGCTCGGACCCTGACCCCGACCCTGAAGGTGCGTGCTGTGTGGATGACACCTGTGTCGATATGACCATGATCGATTGCCACGGTGCAGCGGGTGCCTGGTACGGAGTGGGCGTGGCCTGCTCAGATGTTGCCGACGAGTGTGGCACTGATTTGGACCCTGTGGTGGATGAAGAACTGGAAGAAGAGGTTGTGGCTGAATCGTCCGCCGGTTGTTCCACAGTGGCTGATTCTTCACCCCGCTCTTGGCCACTGTTCATTGTCGCTCTGGCAGCGTTGGTGATGACTCGGTCCCGTGAGGCCGTACAATAGAGAACGAGTGTATTGGTAAGAAACACCAACGACCCTTGATTTTTCGGACGCCCCCTTCATCTGGTGAGAAGGGGGCGTTTTCGGTTTGGAAATTTGCAGGTATAGTGGCGGGGTCGAGAGCCAGTAGAAATGGGGGAGCTATGATTCGTTTTAGTTTATTGATGAGTGTTGCTGCATGTACACCAACCTGGTCGAAAGACGATGGTGCAGTTGGAGATACAGGCTTTCTAAGTACTGGCTTTGATTTGGACTCGGATGCGGATGCGGATGCGGACGCGGATGCGGATGCTGACGCGGATGCGGACTCGGATGCGGANNCGGANGCNGACGCTGACGCNGANGCGGATGCGGACTCGGATGCGGATGCGGATGCGGATGCGGATGCGGATGCTGACGCGGATGCGGATGCAGATTCGGATGCTGACTCGGATTCGGATTCGGATTCAGACGCAGATGCAGACACTTGGCCCGACCCGGGAACATACTCAGGCTACTTGGACATGACCGGATCAGAGTGGGGCTTATGGTGCGAAGGTGACATGGAGGTCACCGTGGATGGCGCCGGGAACCTGTCTGGGGAGGGTTCATGTGAATGGTACCGGCCTGAGTACGGTGAATACGAAACCTTCTTTTACCCAAGCGGAACGGTCGACTCCACGGGTCTTGTGGANGGCTCTCTTTACGTCGATGCAGGCGTCTGGGGAACGTTTGATGGTTCTCTGTCCGGTGTTCACGATGCCGAGAACACAGATCTGATCATGGAGTTCTTGTGGGAGTGGCAGGATCAGACGGTCGTTTTTGGGCGTGATTAAATNCTGCGCTTCGCANATCGTTGGGTNAGTCATTGCTGTGTTCAGACCACCCANGATTAGAAAAACCCCATAAGNNTGGTTCAAANTNCTTCATNGGTTGGTAGTCCATGTCGGTGCTGTTTTGTGGTGTTGAACAGCNGTCGCGACCCNGTCACCCCATAATTTTCTACTTGAGCCGTGACTTCCTACTCCTTAGTGAACCTGCACGAATTTTTTCAATGCACAAAAGGATGTGTCACATGACCATGAAGAATATTCCTTTCTTGCTGTCTCTTGCCTCGGTTTCCTGGGTGGTGGGTTGCAACAATGAGGTTCCTAAAGATGTAGAAGTGGATGCGGATGCGGATGCGGATGCGGANGCGGACGCGGANGCNGATGCGGATGCGGATACGGATNCCGACGATACTGGTGAGGCGGATGCGGATGCGGATGCGGATGCGGATGCGGATGCGGATGCGGATGCGGATGCGGATGCGGATGATACCGGAGAGGTGTTTGAAGACCTTGCCATCGGTGGAGAATGGACCGACAACTGGGGAGGCTTCCACACGATTGACAATGAGTCGTGGTTCGATGGTTGGTCCACCTACAACATCTCTCAGTACGACAATGACGAGATGTACGTCATCGCGGAAAACGGAGAGGACGCTTGGGCAGAAGGTTGGTCTCGTTTTGATTGGACGACAGACGCCCGCGGCGAGTGGTTTTATTGCCAAAGCACATACGATGCGGCCACGGAAGCAGAGGCTCTTTCAGCGGACCCAGCGGATGGTGCAGACATCCTTGCAGGGTGCGGTGGATTTTCATGGTCGCAGATGAGGCAACCCATCGAAATTGATGGTGATTGGGATTTTGAAACCTATGAAAAGGCTGAAATCTCACCGTTTTCCTTTGATATCTACAACTTCCGTGGTTTTGCGACTGCGATTCCGATGACCACTCATTCCAATGATGAACAATACTTGGTCTTCTTCTTGGACCTACCCACAGGTGAATCCATTTACGCTCGTGTGGATTGGACCTATCAAGTCGATATGTATTGGTACTGTGTTGCGACGGAAGGCGGGGATACTCCCGAAGAGGCTGTGTCTATCACTCCTCCAATCGAAACGGATTTGGGTGAGGGTTGCCACGGTACAAACTGGAACCCAATGCGTCCCACCACCACTATCCGAGGGGTGTGGAACGATTGGTTCGGTACCAACTTCTTTATGGACTCTTGGGTCTGGAGCGTTGGGTGGTCGGACTATCCGAGTATTGGTGATGACCAATATCAGGTGGGTACGGTTGATGATGATGCAATGTGGGTCACCCTTCTTCGCCCTGAAGAAGAAGGAGGAGGTTGGTTCAGAGTGGATTGGGTAATCGACTCATCAGACCCAAATACCCTTCGGTATTGTCTGACCGATGATTTCTCTGACGAATTGGATGCCATTTTGGCTCCATCGGCTGATCGCAGCGATCTGAGTGAGGGCTGTGAAGGCTATGCCTGGACACCAATGCGACAGGAGTTCGACATCAGTGGCTATTGGACTTGGGAAACCACAGACATCCACATCACTGAATTCATGTACATGGTAGATGATGGTCCAAACTACGGCGTTGTACAGTTCGATAACGATGCTGAAACCTTCCTTCTTGAGGACGAAGATGGTGACTTTGCGGCCATGGCTTGGATGTGGGTCGGTGCAGGCGAGGACTTGGCATTGTGTTTGCTGACCGACTTTATTGGTAGTCCTGAAGTGGCACTATCTGCCAGCGTTGAGTCGTACGATCTATCCGAGACCTGTGCGACTTTCCGTGATGGTACAGAGTCAACTTGGACTGTGTGGGAAGTCTCGGAAAGTGGTCCCGTACTTGAGTAGGCCAGTGGCTTGAAAAAGCAGTCACACACAGAAGAGGTCCGGCGGTTGTCGGGCCTCTTTTTGTTTCAGGATTCTGCTGGCTGAGCAACACATACTATAATGGCCAACATTGTGATTCGTCTAGGCCTTCTGCTGCTGCTGGGATGTTCGAGCCAGCCAAAAAGTGTGGAGAAGTCCATCGAGGATACCGCCGCTGAGCCGATGTCAGTATTGGAGTTCCAGTATGAATATAGGCTCTTGCTGACTGAACAATTGGGGGATTGNATNGATGCCGCCNACGTGGACGCNTTNCTTCAGTTGTGCAATACCGAAGCGGGNACCNACCTNNTGGATGAGCGAGATGATTCATTCTCCTATCTGGGTGATTATTCTTCCATTGCNGGTACACGCACCGTTGAACAGGACANCTTGTTGGCATTGGATGGCCTTCTTTATGTGTACGGAGAAACGGGCTTGGTGNCCGTTGAGANTCCAATCCCTGCGTTGATCACCAAGATGGTTCGGCATGGCGATNATGTTTGGCTGTGGGGAGACGGTCGTTTGTTCCGATGGACAAATCAGACNGCNTCAGAAGTATCGTTGCCAGACTACCCGAACATTCACGGATTCGCGGTTTCCGATGATCGNTTGTANCTGAGCGTGCCTTGGCTCATCGAGGCGCAGACGNTTGATGGCACCTTGCAAGTGGTGTCGGTANAAGACACATCCATCGACGCTCTTGCGACGGATGCTGCAGGAAATCTNTGGTATGTCGCGGACCAGACCTTGTTCTTGAAACGTCCCGATGAAGACACGCGTCAGATAGCGTTGCCAGAAAGCATTGTGGATGTCGTTGGGCCGACCATCTGGATTCAAGGAGAAGAAACAGCCTTTCGGTATCACGACGCCGTNTTTTCTCGTCATTCGTTGAGCCATGATGAGTGGCTACATGTGGACGATTATGGACGCTTGCTGCAGCTTGGAGAAGGTCAGTTTCAGCGCCATTCGATTGANAGGCCTGTTGTTGTGACNGGNTTGTCCGAGAGTTTGATGATCCGAGAAACCGCTCAGTTGTTGCCGTCGGATCCGGAAAGCGTATCGAGCTTAAAGGCTTGGCTGGATNCTGAACCTTTGGAGGTCTCATCNGAACCTTGGTTGGTGGTGGTTGATCCGAACAGTCTTTCGGATGGCGCCCACAANTTGAGGTTTCTTACTGAATCAGAAGAAGGTGACCGACAAGATGAGTACCCGGTTTGGGTCGGGGANCTTCCAGAGGTGTATTGGGAGGACATCGAGTCTTTGTCTCAAGAGCATTGCATTGNGTGTCATGGAGGTGCGACACTGACAGACCTATCGACCAAAGCAGACTGGGAACGTTTGATCGACTCCATCATTTATCAGGTCAGCATGAACTACATGCCTCAAAATGGAACCTATTTAACAGAGGAACAAATCACGATGATTCGTGGTTGGAAGCACGGTGGGTTTCAATGAAACATTGGTACCTCATTCCTGTGGTTGCNTTGCTGATGGGAGCCAGTGATCCATGGACCGATGCTGCGACCCAAGACCTGAATGGCCATGCACGCGCACTGTCTCTCGACATCCGAGGAAATGTGCCAACCGCAACCGAATTGCTTGCCATTGAAGAAGCGGGTGAAGTGCCAGAGAGTATGCTGGACGAATGGTTGGCATCGCCTGAGTTTGAAGCACAAGTCATCGCACAACACAGGGAAATGCTTTGGAATCAGCTGGAAATCAATCTGATTCCACGTCGNAAGGTGTTCAAGCGAGATGGCATTTACTTCAACAACAATCGCGCGCGGTACACACGAAATGTGCTTCAAACCCATTGTGGTGACTTTGAAGCAGATGTGGATGAGTTGAATCGCCCACTGACTTGGATCACCAACGAGGATGGTTCAATTTCGGAAGGGTATGTCATGGTGGCCCCGTACTGGGACCCAGAAAACCCTACAGAGGTCTGTGCGTTTGATGCGCAGCTTACAGAAGTATCGTCCACAGGACTCCACTGCTCTTCGCCAGACGCATATGAGGAACCAGATTGCGGATGTGGACCTGATTTGCAGTGGTGCTTGGATGGCAACACAGAGACATTGATCGAGGAAGCACTTTCNAAAGATTTGACCGAGCGTGTGCGCGCCATGCTTCAAGCCGATGGTCCGTATAGTTCCATCTTCACCACGAATACGATGTATTTGAANGGNGCGAGTACGCACTTNTTTCGGTACTTGTCNCCTTTTGATGATGAGGTGTATGANCGCCCGGTCCCAGAANCAGACTTGCCNGAGTTGGACTTTTCGGATGAAAGTTGGGTTTCAATTGCACTCAGTGACAACCATGATGGAATCCTGACTGCCCCGGGATGGCTNCTTCGCCATCAAACAAACCGAGGAAGAGCNAATCGTTTTTACGGTGCCTTTTTATGCAATGAGTTTGTGCTGCCGGAAGGTGGCGTGGGTGAACTGAGTGGGATTGANACTCCGACACCTGACCTGACGCGTCGACAGGGGTGTTTGGGTTGCCATGCTCGGTTGGAGCCGTGGGCTGCATATTGGGGCCGATGGTCGGAAGCGGGAATGGTGTATCGNTCGCCTGATGCGTACCCCGATTACGTAGCGGAGTGCGCATCTTGTGGNGCCACAGATACTTGTTCCGACTTTTGCGAAGACTTTTATCTTGTGGAAACAAGCCACGTGGACCAAATCCCCTTCCTGGGTTGGTACAGCACCTATGCTTTCCTTNTCGATGGAAAGGAAGANCATCCGGATCTGGGTCCGCTTGGTTGGGTGGATAGCGCGCAGGTAGATGGCAGCATGAACGNATGTGCCACNCGGAATGCCGCGGAGTGGTTGTTGAACTGGTCAGAAGATCTGGAAGTNGTGAGTGGCTGGACCGAGTCAGTGGGGGATGAGCCGACCTACAGAGAAGTGGTCAAACAGCTCGTGGGAAGTCCGGAGTATTGGGGAGGNACCCCATGATCTTGCTGTTGTTTCTTGCGTGCAATGGTGGAGACNCTNCTTCACCCAAAGGCACTGTAGAGCCGGAGCCTACGCCAGACGTTCTTCCTGACATCGATGATGTAGCCCTGGGGGACATTATCGTGGAACGATTGGATGCCACTTCAAGCCGCCAGCTAAAGCGAATGACTGTGGCTCAGGCACGCGATTCGATGGAGAGAATCAGTGGCGGAATCCAATGGGGAGAAGAAGGGCGCGACTCGAACTGGGATGAGTACGCCGACACCCTGGGTGTGGCGGACTATCAACTGCGAGTAAAGAGCGACCGCACTCCGTCCGTGATGTTCCAAAAGTTTTTGGATGATGCAGCCACGGAAACTTGTCTTGAGTGGATTCAAAGTGAGGGTTCTTCCTTCTACTCGATTGAAGATCCGACATTGATGACCCGAGAGGCTGTGCGAAGCAATATTGTGGGTTTGCGTTGGCAAATACAAGGAAAGGCAAAAGACGAAACAGCATTGATTATCGACGATTACGAGAAGCTATTTTTCAAAGCGCATCAACGAACCGATTCGCTTGATTTCTCTTGGCAGACGGTGTGTGTGGCCATGTTCACACACCCCGACTTCTTTATGTATTGATCATGGGGTGGAACACATGAAAACATCCCGCCGCAATTTCCTTAAGATGGCATCTGCAGGAGCCCTTCTGCCTTGTGCATCTTTGCTGCCGAGTTTGTTGCATGCCCAAAGCATGCCGCTGATCACAGACCGCTATTTTGTGTTCGCGTATTTTTCTGGTGGATGGGATTCTTTGCTGGGTTTGGACCCTCGAGATCCGGCGATTTTTACGCCCGGAATGGTCGCCAGCACCGGTATACAGCCGGGCTACGCCACGGTCCGAGGTTTGGAACCAGAAAACTACTTGGTGCCCACATCGGTTGATGGGATGACTTTTGGTCCCTTCATTGGCAACCTTGCAACCGAACATGCAGATAAATTGGCTGTGATTCGAGGCATGACGATGGAGGCGGTAGCGCACCAAGTTGCCCGCCGACACGTCTTGACTGGAATCCGTCCTGCCGGCACGGCTGTGCGCGGTTCGTCTGTTGCAACACTGCTTGCGTACCTGTTGGGCGAAGACGAGCCGATACCCAACTTGGTGGCTGGGCTAGCATCCTTCAATATCGGTCACCCCTTGTGGGCTTCAGGTCTTCCTGCCAGCGGTATCCAAGATTTATATCAAGCGCTTTCACCTCCAGAAGTTGCCTTGTTGGATGGCCAGCGTGATGCGTTGGAAGAGTTCTTCGCAAAACAGGAAGAACGAATTCATACGAACTTGCAGTCGAATATTTATGGGAATCGTCGGATTGCTCGTTCCCTGATTGAGCAGGAGTTGGCGGTTCACTTCAATGTTGATTCGGAAGAAGGAGAAATGCCTGCACTGCACGCACACTTCGGTGATGGCGACGGCAATGTGAGTGATGGCGGATACATGGCCATGATGGCCGCACAGGCGCTAACCAAAGGCATCTCACGTTGTGTCACCATCAAGGTTTCTGATGGTTTGGATACACACCAAGGGTCATCATGGCAGAGCGATCATGGGCCGTTTTTGCGAGAAGGGTTTGATTCGATTTCTTCCTTGGCTTCGTATTTGGAGCAAACGCCATTCTTTGGAGACGCCAGTGACAACTGGCTCAATCACACCACCATCATGTGTTTCAGTGAATTTGGCCGCGGTGCCGAATTAAACAGCAGTGGCGGAAGAGACCACAACCTGATCAACAGCATGCTGATGCTGGGTGGTGGCATCAAGGGTGGGCAGGTCATTGGTGGAACCACCGATGTGGGAATGCAGGCAAAAGGCATTGACCTCACAACCGGCGCGATCACGGAAGGTGGAGAAATGGTAGGCAATAATCACATTGCCCGTACGCTTTTGCACTCCATTGGCGTCGAAGAAGACGTGGGTGATTTCCGAGTTCCACCGTTGCTGGCCTTGCTGGACGGAGACTCACGATGATTTCGTTGCTTCTATTGTTCGCTTGTGGCGAGGACTCCAAACCAGAGCCCGTGGTTGAACCCGAAGTGTGTACGCCGACAGTGTGGTACACGGACGCGGATGGCGATGGGTATGGAAACCCCTTCTCGGAGGTTTCAGCCTGTGAAGCTCCAACGGGAACTGTCGATAATTACGGTGATTGCGATGACGATGATCCGACAGAATACCCGGACGCGGTCTGGTACCGGGACGTAGATGGTGACGGGTACGGAGATGCAGAGCAGTCATTGGTGGCATGTTCACAGCCTGTGGGTCATTTGGCGGATTCGTCGGATTGCGACGATACAGATGGGACCCGTTTTCCAGGATCAGTCTGGTACGCCGATGTGGATGACGATGGGTACGGAGACGAAAGCCAAGAGGTCGATTCATGTGCTGACGTGACCGAGGCTGCTCCAGTTTCCGGTGATTGTGACGACGACGATTGGTTCGTTCACCCTGACGCGAACGAAGCCTGCGACTTGGTTGACAATGATTGCGATGGTTTGGTGGATGACGACGATCCGAGTATCGATACGTTCACCCAAGTAGCCATGTTTTTGGATGAAGATGGCGATGGATGGGGAGTGACCGATAGCCCATTGGGCCGGTTGTGTGAATCCAACCCCATCGGGTCTGTGTACGGAGGAGATTGCGATGACGCAGACCCTGCGGTGTACCCGCACAGGCTCGACTACAACGATGACATTGACAGTGACTGTGATGGAGAAAGCGGACTGACGTTTGCAGCCTCCGCTGCACACGGGTGGATTGGTTCTTCTACCGGATCCGCCTTTGGTGCGGTGATAAAAACCAAGGACATTGACGGCGATGGACGCAATGAAGTGATGGTCGGTGCCTTCAATGAGGGCGAATCGGTTGGAAGCATCAAGTTGATTCCGGGTGACTTGACCGGTGATCGCACGGCCTATCCAGAAGAAGGGAAAATCTGGCACGGCGAGTTGGATGATGATCGAATCGGTTGGGCAGCATCCTTTGCGGGTGACTGGGATGGAGATGGTGTAGAAGACCTGATTGTTAGCTCCCCGTACCGCAATGAATACACGGGGGCTGCGTACATTTTTTCATCTGAGATGACGTCGACTTCACTGGCAGATGCCACCCTTTTTATGGAGAACGGACTCATTGATACCCACTTTGGTCATGACGTATTGGGCATCGGTGACATCAATGATGATGGGTTGGACGATATTCTGGTCAGCGCACGAAAATACAGCGGTGCGGACACGCCAAGCGTGGGTGCGGTGACTGTGGTTTATGGTGGCGAGACAGAAGTGAGTCTGCTGGGAGAGGTCAACACTCTTTTTGGGGACACCAACTACGATCAGTTGGGCTACGATCTCGCTCATGCTGGCGATCCCGATGGGGATGGNNTCANCAACTATTTGGTGAGTGCGCCCTATTGTGATGATGGAGAAACCAATGGGGGTTGTGCCTACTTGTTGAGTCCAGAGGATTTGGATTCCGCCATCGCAACCTTCGATGGGGTCCCTGTATTTTATGGGGTTCAGCACAGCGAGAATGCAGGGTTTGCGATGTCGTCTGCTGGAGACTTTGACGGTGACGGGCTCGACGACATGTTGATTGGTGCGTCAAACCACGATGCCGTAGTTGAAAACGAGGGTGCTGCCTATGTGGTGCTTGGCAGCAGTGGTGAGTGGGACAGCTACTCCCTCGCAGACAGTCACCTTACGATGCTGGGCAACGTAGATGGAGACAAGATGGGTCGCTACCTAAACGGTGTCGGCGACATCAATGGAGATGGCAAGGGCGATGTTGCTGTGGCCGTTCATGCAGGGGATGTTCTTGGCGACCACTCTCTCGAAAACATGGGCATCGTATACGGTGTGCTGGGTACGTCGGAGTCAGGTACCATCTCTATGGTGGACGATGCTGATCTTCAGTTCATTGGTGTAGAGAGTAATGATTATTTGGGCAAAGGGATCGCCAAAGCCGGCGATGTGAATGAAGACGGTTTCGATGACTTCTGGCTGGGTGCCAATGGGGCCACATCGTACGGATCGATTTACCTTCTGGAAGGTGCAGCGCTTCCGTAAACCTGTTGTTGGACAGGACTTAGGTCCACCTGAAGCGCCCATGTGGTTTCGTTTTTGGCGCTCCTAACTTCCACCGATTCGTCCAATTGTTGTACAATCGATTTTCGGGTCGCGGGGGAGTGATCCAAAATCAATGCTTGGGTGTGGGTATCAGTATGCGGATTCTATGTTTCTTGGTGAGTTTCGGTTTTGTTGTGTCTTGCAGTGGTAGCGATGACAAAGGAACGGAGACGGATATTCCATCCGTAGATGCGGATGCGGATGCGGATGCGGATACGGATGCGGACGCGGATGCGGATGCGGATGCGGATGCAGACGACACTGGAAATCCTGATACAGGCAATCCTTCGGATACCGGAGACACAGCCGTGGGTCCGGACACTGGTGATACCGCTGGAGGGCCTTGGGACTCAGGCGACCTTGTGGATACCGGAGACACCGGGGCGGGCAGCGATACGGGAGATACGGGCTCAGAGCCTCCGTTCGTCGACGACCTGGACGATGATGGCTTTACGATTGCCGAGGGCGACTGTGATGACACAGATGCAAGTGTTTATCCAGGGGCTGTAGACGAAAGCTACGATGGTATTGATAGCGATTGCGAGGGCGACTCCGATTACGATGCCGATGGTGACGGCTATGATGCTGCGTTCTTTGGCGGCGAAGACTGTGATGATACCGACGCTGCAATCAACCCTGAAGCCGTCGATGAGTGGTACGACAGCGTTGATAGCGATTGTGATGGCGGGTCTGACTATGATGCGGATGGGGACGGTCACGATGCAGAATTGTTTGGTGGGGGTGACTGCGACGACTCAGACCCAGACATGTACCCAGGAGCAGAAGACATTCCCTACGATGGTGTAGATTCAGACTGTGATGGTTGGTCTGACTATGATGCCGACCGTGACGGTCACTATGGTGCTGCTGTGGGTGGCGATGACTGTGATGACACCGACCCGGACATTTATGCGGGTGCTGAAGACACCTGGTACGACGGTGTGGACTCCGATTGTGCTGGCAACGATGACTACGATGCGGATGCGGATGGCTACCAGTCAGATGCTCACGGCGGAGATGACTGCAACGATGAGGACGATAGTTTTTATCCCGGTGCCGAAGACGCCTGGTACGACGGTGTAGACAATGACTGTGCCGGCAATGACGACTACGATGCGGATGCAGACGGATACCAGTCGGATGCCCACGGCGGTGATGACTGTGATGACACGGACCCGGACATTTATGCGGGCGCTGCCGATGCCTGGTACGACGGTGTCGATTCCGACTGTGCTGGCAATGATGACTACGATGTGGATGCAGACGGATACCAATCCGATGCACATGGTGGGGACGATTGTAACGATGAAGAGTCCTCAACCTATCCGGGTGCAGCCGATGCTTGGTACGACGGCGTGGACTCCGATTGTGCTGGCAATGACGACTACGATGCGGATGCAGACGGCTACCAGTCGGATGCACATGGTGGAGATGACTGCGACGACGAAGATCCTTCTATGAACCCGGGTGCCACTGACACTTGGTATGACGGGGTGGATTCTGATTGTGGTGGTGACGACGACTATGATGCCGATGTGGATGGCTATGTTTCCGACGCATATGGCGGCGATGACTGCGACGACACTACTTCAAGCACCAACCCGGGCGAGAGCGAATCTTGGTACGACGGTGTGGATGCCGATTGTGCGGGAGACGATGACTACGATGCGGATGCGGATGGCTACGCAGCGGAGCTGTTCGGTGGTGGAGACTGCGACGATAGTGACCCTGATGTGAGTCCGGGTGCTGTGGAGATTCCCTATGATGGCATCGATTCTGATTGTGATGAAGCATCAGATTACGACATGGATGGCGATGGCCACTTCTCAT